>JAPLBU010000310.1:735-2776 GCA_026392575.1 Actinomycetota bacterium
CGATGTCTGGAGCTGGACGTCGACTCCGGCTCTGACGAGGACCGAGCGGATGCCAGCCCCGAACTCGTCGTCGCCAACGCAGCCGACCAACGTGACGGGCTGGAGATTGATCGCCATCCAGGCGGCCGTGTTCGCGGCAACGCCGCCCGGCTGGAGCGTGATGTTCGCGGAGGTGTCGCTCGCGTAGGCGATGTCACTGTCGATCACGGCGATCACGTCCATCATGACGTCGCCAACGATGACGCATCTGCCAGTCATGGTGACGCTACGTGCTTGGTTGCGTGTCGGCCACCGCGATACGTGCGGCGAGCTCGGCATTGCGGACGATGATCTGCTCGTTCACGATCAGGCTGGCACCGTGCGAGGCGCGGTGGAAGTGGTCGAGCAGGAATGGTGTGACGTCCTTGCCGGTGATGTTGCGAGCTGAGGCGAGGCGCAGGCCCTCCTCGAGGACCTGGTCATGTACATCCGGATCGAGTTGCTGCTCCACCGGGAGTGGATTGGCGACGACCAAGGCCGAAGGGATCCGCAGAATTCCGCGTGCACTCATCACGTCGGCAACATCCTGCGGCGTATCCACCGACCAGTCGACGGAGAAGCCGGAGTCGGTCAGGTAGAAGCCGGGGAAGCGGTGGGTCCCGAAGGCCAGTACGCCAACGTTCACGAGGATCGACTTAACGCCGGAGCAGACGACCGTCACCGGTGTGACGGCGAGGGTGTTGAGGTCAGCGGACTCGTCCCAGCTGTCGCGCGCCTCGCGGTGCACGCCGCCGAGGCCCCCGGTGGCGAAGACGCGGATACCGACCAGCGCAGCGAGGTGACTGGTTGCGGCCACGGTCGTCGCACCGCTGCCACCTCGGCTGATCAGGGTGGCGATGTCGCGCACGCTCACCTTGACGACATCATCGCGATTGGCGACCTGTTCCAGGTCCCGTTCGTCGAGGCCAACGTGCACGCGTCCGTCGAGGATGGCGATGGTCGCCGGCACGGCTCCGCGCGACCGGACGATGTCCTCGACCTCTGCCGCGACCCGCAGGTTCTCCGGACGGGGGAGGCCGTGGCTGATGATGGTGGACTCCAGGGCGACGACGGCACTGCCGTCGGCCAGAGCCGCCTGGACCTCGTCGGTGACCATGATCAGGTCCGGCTCGTATGTCACGCCTTGACCCTACCGGCGCGGCTTTGAGGCGCGCACGTGCCGGGGTCGCCTTCCGGGTGCCCCGAAGCGCCACAATAGGGTCGTGACGGATCACGGTTACCCGCTCGAGTGGGAGGCCGACGTCCTGCTGCGAGACGGTCACCCGGTCCGGCTGCGCCCCATTGGTCCGGCAGATGCGGACAGGCTGCGGCGCTTCCATTCGTCCCTCTCGGCCCAGACCGTCTATTTCCGGTTCTTCTCAGCCAAGCCCGAGCTGTCGGATGCCGATGTCGAGTACTTCACCCACGTTGATCACGTGTCCCGGGTCGCCTTGGTGGTCCTCGACCACGGCGAGATCTGCGGGGTCGGCCGGTTCGACGCTCTGGGTGACGGCAGTGCCGAGATCGCCTTCCTGATCCGGGACGATCTGCAGGGGCTCGGCCTCGGCTCGATCCTGCTCGAGCATCTCGCTGCGGCAGCGCGTGAGCGGGACATCACGCGATTCGTTGCCGAGGTGCTGCCGGCCAACAGTCGGATGCTCGCGACGTTCCGCGAGGCCGGTTACGTCCTGTCTCAACACCGCGAGGAGGACGTGATCGCGGTGTCCTTCGAGATCGAGCCGACAACCTCGAGCACCGCGGTTACGGCCGGACGCGAGCACCGTGCGGAGGCCCGGTCCGTCCAGCGGCTCCTGCAGCCACGCTCGGTCGCCGTCGTAGGTGCATCCCGTACCCGGGGCGCGCTTGGCCACCTGCTCCTCGAGAACATCGTGGCTGGTGGATTCACCGGCGACCTCGTGGCCGTGCATCCGATCGCGGACACGATCGCGGGAGTGCGCTGCGTGCGGTCCCTCGCGGATGCGGGAGCTGAAATCGACGTTGCTGTCGTCGTGGTGCCGGTCGA
>JAPLBU010000101.1:0-565 GCA_026392575.1 Actinomycetota bacterium
GCGACGGCGATGATCGCCGGCTTCGCAACGCTGTTCCTGCTGCTGACACTCGCGTTCGTTCTCGTCGCTCTCGGACTCCCGGTCTGGGCCGGCATGCTGATTGTCACCGTCCTCCTGCTCATCGCCGGCACGGCGACCGGCCTGCTCGCGAAGAAGAACTTCGAAGAGGCCAAGCCGCCGACCATCGCGATCGCGGAGTTCGAGAAGACGAAGGCCGCGCTCTCCGGCACGCCGGTCCCCGTCGAGCTGCCCGAGATCCCCGGCGCCTAGCGCGGTGCCCCTGCCCGAGCCCGATGCGGCCATCCGGGCCGCTGGCCCGTGGACCCATCGGGATGTCGCGGCCAACGGTGCGCGTTTCCACGTCGCCGACATCGGCGACGGTCCTGCCGTCGTACTGCTGCATGGCTTCCCGACCTTCTGGTGGACATGGCGACACCAACTGACGGCGCTCGCCGCGGCCGGATACCGAGCCATCGCGATGGACCTGCGCGGCTACGGCGGATCCGACCACCCGCCGGAGGGCTACGACCCGCGCACACTCTCCGCTGACATCGCCGGGGTGATC
>JAPLBU010000101.1:612-6048 GCA_026392575.1 Actinomycetota bacterium
ATCGTCGGCCACGGCTGGGGCGGTATCGGCGCATGGTCGACTGCAGTCCTGGAACCGGAAGTCGTGCGGGCCATCGTGCCGGTGTCAATGCCGCACCCCCGGCAGTTGCGTCGCGCATTGTGGCGTGATCCACATCAGCAGTCCGCGCTGAGCTACATGATCGGCTTCCAACTGCCCTTTCTCCCGGAGCGATCGCTGACCGCACATGAAGGTGCACGAATCCGCGACCTCATCGCTTCGTGGTCCCATGACGAGGCCTGGCTCGATGTCGACACCGCCAACGCCTACCGAAGTGCGTTCCTGCGCTGGCCCACCGCACACACCGCCGTCGAGTACCACCGATGGGCCGTTCGCTCGTCGATTCGCCCCGACGGCATCACCTACATGTCCCTCATGGAGGCACCCGTTCAGCGCAGTGTGCTGCAGATCCAGGGCGAGTTCGACCCCATGGTCCTGGCGTCGTCTGTTGACGGAAGCGACGCTTACGTGCGGGCTCCGTACATGCGCATCGATCTGCCGACAGGACACTTTCCGCACGAGGAGCAGCCCGACATGTTCAACGCCGCGCTGATCGACTGGCTCGGCGCCCTCGAGCGCCCGTGACCGCGGAACGACCGCGCGATCTACTCGGTCGTCCCCTGCCAGCCGATGCGGATCCGGCCTCTGCCGTCCCCGGGATCACGCCGATCGACGACCTCAGCGACGAGCAGGTGTGGGCGACAGCCATGGACTATCTCGGCAACGGAATGCCCTTCCACGCGCACGAGGTGTTCGAGGCGCGGTGGCGCACGGCACCCACCGCGGACCGACAGGCGTGGCAGGCATGCGCCCAGTGGGCCGCTGCGATGACCCACGCGGCTCGCGGGAACGACGAGGGCGCGAGACGGCTTGATCACAGGGCTCGTGCACTGCTCAGCACAGCACCGCACATTCCGCCCTGCATGGATCGAAGCATCATGGGCCAACTCCTTCCACCCGCGCACTAGGGTCTGTCGGATACGACCCTGGGGGGTGCATGCCGATGTCGGATGGACGCCTCAGGGCGACAACACCCGAACGCTGGCTCTCCTACGCCCTCATCGCGTCCTTCGTGCTCTACCTGATCACCCTGGCCACCAGCACTCCCGGCACCGAGGAACCGCTGCGCGATCTGGTGGGCTACAACCTGCCATTCGCCCTGGCCGTGGTCCTCATCACCCTGCACGCGCGACGACGTCAGGTGGCCGCGCGTACCTGGCTCGCCCTTGGCGCAGGCCTCCTCGCATACCTGATCGGCACCCTGAGCACCTACGCCGTTGCTCCCATCACCCTGACCGATGACGCCTACCCCATCGCAAACGCACTGTGGTTACTGATGTATCCACTTGCCTTCGCGTTCCTCCTGATGTTCACTCGTCGGCGACTACTGGCGGTGCTCCAGTACGCGTGGATCGACGTCGGCGCGACGATTCTGGATGCCACGGTCCTGCGCTCGATCACCGGCGAGTTCCCGCCCGTCGCTGGGTTGGACAGCCTCTATCTCCTTGGCGACATCGCACTTCTCGTCATCGTCCTGCTCGTCATCCATACCTTCCAGTGGCACCCACCTGCCACCTGGTGGCTGCTTGCCGCGGCCCTGCTGTCATGGACTGTCGCCGACATGGGCTACTTCCTGCAGGTCGCGTCGAACACGTACTCCGACGGCACGGCCCTCGACGTCCTGTGGCCCCTCGGAGCCGTCCTCTTCGGGCTGGCTGCCTACGCTGACATTGGGGCCACGTACCGCACGCGGCAAGCCTTCACCGTCAGTTACTACATCCCAGGCCTGTCACTCCTCGGGGTAGGCCTGGTGCTGGCGTTCCATCCCAGCGGTCCGCTCGAGCCCCTGGCCGTTGTCGCCGGCCTGATCACCCTCTGCCTGGCAGTCGTGCGCATGACGCTCGCGATCCGCGAGGGCATCTCCCTCGGTGACCGCCTGCGCAGGGACCAGGTGGATTCCCTCACCGGACTGCCCAATATGCGCGCCATGCGCGAACTCAGCTCCGTCCGGGCCCGAGGAGCCTCACTCATCGTTCTCGACCTGACCGGCTTCTCAGAGATCAACCACTCTCTCGGGCACGACGCCGGCGACCAGCTCCTCGTTCTTGTCGCTGAAAGACTCCGAAGCAGTCTGCGGGCAGTCGACTTCGTCACCCGACTTGGCGGCGACGAGTTCGGCGTGCTGCTCTCCAATACCCGGCCCGAAGCTGCCGGACGAATCGCCGAGAACCTCATCAGCGCGATCGAGCAGCCCGTGACGATCAACGGCGTCCCGCTTCACGTCACCGCGTGCGCCGGCGTAGCGTCGAACGGACCAGAGGCCGAATCGGTCGAAGCAATGCTTGCCCTCGCCGATGGCGCACTGGTGCGCGCAGTCGCTGATGGACCGGGACTGGTCCACATCCACGCGGGCGGGCCCGGCTCACGGTCGGAGGAGCGACTGCGGGCACGGGCGGATATCCGTGCCGCGTTTGATAGCGGCGGCGACGATTTCCTCGTGTACTACCAGCCCATTGTCCGCCTGGACGATCGTTCCGTCTTCGGTGTCGAGGCACTCGTGCGCTGGCGACGCGAAGGAGTCATCCTGCTGCCCGGAGCATTCATCGACGACATCACGAAGTCCGGGACAATGCCACTCCTCACCCGGCACATGATCCAGCAGAGCCTGAAGGAGTTGCGATCTGCCGGACTGCCCTACGCGGTCGCCGTCAACGTAGCTCCCGAGCTCGTCACGTCTGACCTGATCGACGAGGTCCGAGACGCTCTAGCTTCGGGCCACTCGACTCCTGAGCAACTCCTCCTTGAGATCACCGAGGAGTCGCTCATGCGAGCTCCAGAGGCAGCCGCGCTCATCCTCGCCGAACTGCGCAGCGCAGGCATCCGCATCGAACTCGACGACTTCGGCACCGGCTGGTCTGGGCTGTCCACCCTGCGTGATCTGTCGGTAGACGGTCTGAAGATCGACTATTCCTTCGTCTCCCGGATCCTCACCGACCCGACGGCACTCGCCATCGTCCAGGGTGTGGCCACCATGGCTGCTGATCTCGGCATCGAGGTGATCTACGAAGGCGTCGAGGATGAGGCGGTGGAGGAGTTCCTCCGCACATCGTTCCGCGGGTGCGGGCAGGGATTTGCGATCGCGCGGCCCATGCCGATCGACGACCTGGTGCGATGGACGGCCCTGCGCGATGTGCAGGTTGATCCGACGGCCGGCATCACTCCTTGATGCGACACGACCCGGTGTCCACCGGCACATCCGATGCGAATCCCGCATCGATGGCCGGCCGGAGCGCGGCCGCCGTCAGCGCGTAGCCCGTCTCCTCGGCCTTGTCGTCCGCCCCGAACACCAGCCCCAGGACGAGCCCGTCCGGCCGTAGCAGCGGCCCTCCGCTGTTGCCTGGCCGCACGGATCCACGGATGGCGTAGACCTCGCGCTCGACACCGGCATCCCCGTAGATGTCATCGCCGAGGGCCATCACGGTGGTGCGGATGCGAGCCGGCTCGACGCGGTAGGGCCCCGACTCGGGGAATCCGGCGATGGCGGCGCTGTCGCCGGAGGATGCTGGCTCCTTCGCGACGGCGAGCGGCCTTGCATCAAGCCCCGGAACGGCGAGGACAGCGATGTCCGTCTCGGGGTCGAAGTAGATGACGGTTGCCGGGCGGCCGCGCTCGTCCAGACTGAACCGCACGCGCACGTCCGTCACCCCCGCGACGACATGCGCATTGGTCAGCACCCGGTCCATCGCGAATGCGAAACCGGATCCGCTGATGGAGTTGCCGCATTCCGGTGCATCGCCCGTCACCTGCACGACGGAGGAGTGCGCGCGGTCGACTGCACCGGTGACGGCCGCCGGATCCGGTGGATCGACGTCCGGCCCCGTGATCTGTGCAAGGCCGGCGAAGATCCGCGGCACAGACGTGCTGCCGACAAGGGTGCGCAGATCCCCGAATGCATTGCGAGCCGGCACCGGGACCAGGGAGTCGAGGGCCACCAGAACCTTGGACTCCGTCACCTGCTGCGACACCATCGTCACCGGCAGGAACGCCAGAGCACTTGCGACAATCCACACGACGACCGCGAGGGCCAGAACGTTGAGCGCCGAGCCAAGGAGGTTGTCGACCGCCCGCGCTGGCCGCCACGTGATGACACCGCGCAGCCGATTCCCGAGCAACGACGCCGCGAACTGCCCCAGCAGTGCGGCGATCAGGATTCCCGCGCCGAGGACGGCCACCCGCATCCAGGCGGTCTCGATGAGGGCCTCGATGACGCTGGGCAGCACGAAGGCCGCAGCCAGGCCACCGCCAAGGAATCCGATGAAGGACAGCAGGCCCGCGACGAAACCCCGCTGCCAGCCAGCGACGGCGAACACGATCACCGCTCCGACGAGGACCCAGTCGACGACGTTCACGTCTCAGGCACGTCCTCGAGCGGCACCATCCGCGACTCGTCCCAGGGCTCGGCCCAGCCCAGCAGGTCGAGCATCCCTGAGATGAGGCCAGCCGTGAACCCCCACACGAGAAGGCCATCAACCTCGAACCCCGGCCCGACGAAGCCCGATGGATGCAGGACGCGACAACGATTGCGCGGGTCGACGAAAGCCGTGATCGGCACTCGATGCACGCTCGACACCTCGGCCGGGTCCCTCGCCCACACCGGTGACGGGTCGCGCCACCAGCCAAGGATCGGCGTCACGACGTAGTTCGTGACCGGGACCCACAGGTCTGGCAAGGCACCGAACACCTGCACTCCAGACGGATCGAGCCCGGTCTCCTCATGCGCCTCGCGCAGTGCGGCCCCGACGGCATCATCATCATCGTCATCGACCGCTCCGCCGGGGAATGCCGGCTGCCCCGCATGCGAGCGCATCGTGCTGGCTCGCTGAATGAGCAGCAGATCGCGATCGCTGCCGAACAGGATCAGGACCGCGGAGTGCCGACCCTCACCATGCGGTGGGACGAACCGTGTCAGCTCCTCCGCCGTGACGCGGCCGGCGATGCCGCCCAGTGGCTGCAGCCACTCCGGCACATCGGCCAGCGCCGCGGAGTCGACTGTTCCCGTTCGTGCCCACGCCATCCTCAGGCCCGTCCCGAGTCCTTCACCAGCCGCGCAGCCTCAACCGGATCGGTCGGGCCCTCGCCGAAGGCCGGGCACCAGCGCGCCACGGGGCAGGCACCGCACGCGGGCCGTCGCGCATGGCAACGGCGGCGGCCATGCCAGATGACGCGATGCGACATCAGCGTCCAGTCCTTCTTCGGGAACAGCGCCATGAGGTCTACTTCGACCTTCTCCGGGTCGGTGTGCTCGCTCCAACCGAACCGTCGGGCCAGTCGTCCCAGGTGCGTATCGACGGTGATCCCGGGAACGCCGAACGCATCACCGAGCACAACGTTGGCCGTCTTGCGTCCCACCCCAGGCAG
>JAPLBU010000101.1:6092-7546 GCA_026392575.1 Actinomycetota bacterium
CCCCGTATCGGTCGCACAGTTGCTGGCCGAGCGACTGAAGCGTCTTGGCCTTCTGGCGGAAGAAGCCGGTGGGCGCAATGAGGGCCTCGAGATCGCCGCGGTCGGCGCTGGCGTAAGACGGGGCATCCGGGTAGCGCGCAAAGAGCGCGGGGGTGACCTTGTTGACACGCTGATCGGTGCACTGGGCGCTCAGGACGGTCGCGACGAGGAGTTCGAGGGGAGCGCCGAAGTCGAGCTCGCAATGGGCATCCGGGTACGTCTCACCGAGCACGGTGAACGCCTTTCGGGCCCTGCGCCTCAGGGCGGCCGGGTCGTCGATCACTGGTGTCGCCCGGGAAACCGCCATACGGCTAGCGCATGTCGCATCGAAGCGATCGCTACCTGCGGTGGCGGTGAGCCCTGACCCATACGACAGAATGCGCCTAACATCCGCCCCGGAAGGAGTAGTCGTGGACGCCTTTATGCAGTCTCCGTTGTTCGCCGCCCTCGACGCCGAGGGCGCATCTGCACTGCACGCATCCCTCACCGAGACCGATTTCGCCAAGGGAGAGGTGCTGTTCATCGAGGGTGAGCCCGGCGATCACATGTACGTCATCGTCGACGGCAAGGTGAAGCTCGGCCAGACCTCCAACGACGGCCGGGAGAGCCTGCTCGGCGTCCTCGGCCCGGGCGAGATGTTCGGCGAGCTGAGCCTGTTCGATCCCGGTCTGCGCACCTCGACCGCTACCGCGCTGACCGACGCGATCGTTCTCGGGCTGGGCCACGACCAGCTCAAGCCCTGGCTGGCCGGCCGCCCCGAGGTGGCCGCTGCGCTCCTCCAGGCGTTGGCCCGACGGTTGCGCCGCACCAACGAGGCGATGGCGGACCTGGTGTTCTCCGATGTGCCCGGCCGAGTGGCGAAGGCGCTGATGGACCTCGGCGAGAAGTTCGGCACCGTCACGCCCGAGGGCCTCATGGTCACGCATGACATGACCCAGGAGGAGCTCGCACAGCTCGTCGGGGCATCGCGCGAGACCGTCAACAAGGCGCTCGCCGACTTCGCCCAGCGGGGCTGGATCCGGCTGGAGTCACGTCAGGTGATGATCCTGGACGTGGAGCGACTGGGGCGTCGAGCCCGCTAGCGAGGAGTGAGCGCAGCGAGCCCCGCAGCGCGGGCTCAGCGACACGAGCCCGCTAGGTACTCCAGCTGGGCGCGGACGGTGAGCTCGGCAGCCGGCCAGACCTCCCGCGGCACATCGGCGTAGACGATCGCGACGATCTCCCCGGCATCCGTAACCCCGGTCGCAACCACGTCTGCCACCTCCGCGAGGCGCCCGGCACGGTGCGCCAGGTACGCATCGATAACCGTGGCGGGCGAGTCCAGCACCGGCCCGTGCCCCGGCAGCAGCCGCTCCACGTCAGCGCTGGCCGTCAGGTCACGCAGCCGCCGCAGGCTGTCGAGATAGTCCCCCAGC
>JAPLBU010000205.1 GCA_026392575.1 Actinomycetota bacterium
GAGCAGGATGACCGTCGGACCCGTCTTGGCGAAGGTGAGGGTGGCGGTCTCGCCGCCGCGGATCGCCACGAGCTCCTCGTGGACGATCTTGACGACCTGCTGGGCCGGGTTGAGTGCCCCCGAGACCTCGACCGAGAGCGCCCGCTCCTTGACCGTTGCGCAGAACTGGCGCACCACCGCCAGCGCGACGTCGGCCTCGAGCAGGGCCGTGCGGATCTCGCGGACCGTCGCATCGACATCGGCCTCGGACAGGCGCCCCTTGCCACGCAGCCCCTTGAAGGTGGCGGCAAGACGGTCGGAGAGGGTGGCGAACACGGTCGTCAGCGTAACCGCAGCGCTGAGGTGCCGATCACGTGAGGGACGACAGGACCGTCACGCGCAGGGCTGCCATCCGATCCTTGTTGAGCGCGGCCCCCGACGCATCGGTCACGAAGAACACGTCGACCGCGTCCGAACCCAGGGTCGAGACCTTCGCCCCCACGATGGTGGCATCGGCGGCGGCGACGGCCCGGGCCACCCGATGGAGCAGCCCTGGTGCATCGTGCGCGCGTACCTCGACGAGCGTCGTGCCCCGGGATCCGCCGGGCAGGACGACGACACTGGGCTCGGGGTATCCGGCACTCGGCTTGCGCGCGTAGTCGGCATCACGCTGGTCGAGCCGGGCCACCACGTCATAGGTGCCATCGACGGCACGCCGGATGTCGTCACTGAGCTGCTCGATCGCCGGCGGGTCACCGAAGGCGGGACGCACCGTCCACTCCTGCACTGCCCGGTCCCCCACCGTGGTCACGCGGGCGGCCAGCACGTGCAGCCGGTTCAGCGACAGAACGCCGGCCACGAGGGCGAGGAGGCCGACCCGGTCCGGCGCCGCCACCGTCACGACGCACGTGGTGTCACGCACGTCCATGAGCACCCAGACACCAGACTGACGCAGAGCCACCTCCTGCTGATCGGTCAGTTCGGGGGGCTCGGGCAGCGGACGACCCGCCATGCTGGCGCGCACGCGTTCGGCCAGGTCGTTGATGAGGCTGAAACGCCACTCCGTGCAGACCGTCGGACCAGTCGCGAGGGCATCGGCGATCGTCAGTTCGTGCATCAGGTCGAGCACGCCCACATCCCCGAGGAGGGCCGCAACCTGCGCGATGGTCTCCGGATCCTCCAGATCCCGCCGAGTGGCTGTGTCCGGCAGCAGCAGGTGGTGGCGCACGAGGGTGACGATCACCGCTGTGTCAGCCGCATCGAATCCCATGCGCGTAGCCAATTCGGCAGCGATCTCCGCACCGACCACGCTGTGATCACCTGAGCGCGCCGTGAGGGCGCTCGCCTGGATCGTCGCCTCGACGAGATGACGATCGACCGTGAAGCGGTGCAGCGCGTTCCGTTGTGGCGCCGAGCGGATGACCTCCCAGCCCGGGACAAGGCGAGTGATGGCCCCGGCCTGATCCAGGGACTCCCACACGGGCAGCATGCTCGGCCCGGATCCCAGCAGCGACACGAACGACTCACGGACGTCACGCGACCACGGCACACTCGGCTCGAGGGCCTCGGACGCCAGCCGTTCCACCGTGTGCGGGGACAGCGGCAGTCCCGCCTGCGCAGCCGCTGCGGCGGCGCGCAGCACCAGTCCCTCGTCCGTCGACGGGTGCGCCTCGAGGGCCAGCACGACCTCGCCATCCTGCATGACGACCCCCTCGGCCAACGGGAGCCTGTTCGCGGGCCGGCGGCGAAGGGGACGGAAGCCCAGGCGCTGCCGACCGCGTCCGAGCCGCTCGACGCGATGCCAGGTGACATCGCTGGCATAGGCGATGTTGCGGGCGCTGTCGTACACGGCTCGCAGGAGTGCATCGGCATCCGGCACTCCGACGAGCTCCACCGCCACGGCGTCCTGGTCCTGCATCACGAGTCGGTCGGCTGGCCGGCCGGAGACTCGATGCAGTGCGTCGCGTACGTCCAGGAGGAAGCCGACGGACTCCTGCCAGCCGGCATGCGGGACATCCGTCACCCAGGAGGCGGCCACGCCCTTGAGGATGGTCGCGTCCCGGAGGCCGCCATAGGACTCCTTGAGATCCGGTTCGACGAGCTGGCTGACCTCGCCGTAGCGCTGCCGGCGATCGACGACCAGCTCCCGCAGCGCGGGCAGGCGCCGGTCGGCCATGGCCCGCCAGTCGGAGAGAACGGCAGCCTTCAACTGCTCAGCAAGATCGGCATCCCCCGCGATGACCCGCGCGTCCAGCAGACCCAGAACGACCTTGATGTCATCAGCTGCCAGCCGTCGAGCCTCGCTGACAGAACGCACGCTGTGGTCAAGGCGGACACCGCTGTCCCAGATCGGATACCACAGGGACTCCGAAACGCGACTGGCCTCCGCCGCACCCGACTTGTGAAGCAGCAGCAGGTCCAGATCACTGCCAACCGTCAACTCACCTCGGCCGTATCCGCCAACCGCCACAAGGCAGAACGGATCGCCAACGGAAGCGGTCGCCGTCGCGAAGCCCTGGGTGAGCCATTCGTCCGCCAACGATGTCAGGGCAGCCCGACGCCCCGGGCCATCAAGCCCGGGGCGTCGCGCCAGTTCATCTCGCGCGGACGCGAACTCGCTCGGGTCCACTCCGCTCGACCCTAGAGTGCTTCGGATCCGCGCTCGCCCGTGCGCACGCGCACGATCGACTCGACCGGGATCACCCACACCTTGCCGTCGCCGATCTTGCCCGTGGCCGCCGCGGCGACGATGGCATCGACCACGTCGTCGACCACGTCGTCATCGACGACGATCTCGATCTTCACCTTGGGCACCAGGTCGACGGTGTACTC
>JAPLBU010000382.1 GCA_026392575.1 Actinomycetota bacterium
GCGCTTGCCGTCACCACCACGTCAGGACCGGGTGTCGCCCTGAAGTCCGAGGCGATCGGCCTGGCCGTGTCACTCGAACTGCCGCTGATCATCGTCGACGTGCAGCGTGGCGGTCCGTCTACCGGTCTGCCCACCAAGACCGAGCAGTCCGATCTCCTGCAGGCCATGTTCGGCCGAAACGGCGAGTCCCCGGTCCCGATCATCGCGCCCCAGTCACCATCGGACTGCTTCCACGCAGCCATCGAGGCCGCGCGTATCGCCGTGGAGTACCGCACGCCGGTGTTCCTGCTCTCCGACGGCTACATCGCGAACGGGTCCGAGCCGTGGCTGGTCCCCGATGCAGACTCGCTCCCCAGGATCGACCCGAACTTCGCAACCGGCCTGAACCACACGAACGCCGATGGCACCGAGGAGTTCTGGCCCTACCTGCGCGACCCCGAGACCCTCGCACGCCCATGGGCGATCCCCGGAACCAAGGGGCTCGAGCACCGCATCGGCGGCCTTGAGAAGGCCGATGGCAACGGAGGGATCTCGTACGACCCCGACAACCACGACACCATGGTGCGGCTGCGTCAGGCCAAGGTGGATGCCATCGCCGACACGATCCCCGATCTGGTCGTCGACGATCCGAGCGGCAACGCCGACGTTCTCGTGCTCGGCTGGGGCTCCACGTACGGCCCGATCGGTGCCGCCTGCGAGATCACCCGACGCACCGGTGTCAAGGTCGCACAGGCACACCTGCGTCACCTCAATCCGTTCCCGAGGAACCTGGGCGACGTGTTGAGGTCATACAGCACGGTTCTCGTCCCCGAGATGAATCTGGGGCAGCTCACGATGCTCCTGCGAGCCAAGTACCTCGTCGACGTGACCAGCATCAATCAGGTACGGGGCATGCCCTTCAAGTCCACCGAGCTGGTCGCGGCCATCACCGCTGCCATTGAGACCCTGTGAGCGCCGACATGACTGACACTTACCCGTCCCTCAGCCTCGTTCCGAAGACGGACATCGCCATCACTGCCAAGGACTTCAAGTCCGACCAGGAGGTGCGCTGGTGCCCCGGCTGCGGTGACTACGCGATCCTCTCGACCGTGCAGTCCTTCCTGCCCGAACTCGGTCTGGCTCGCGAGAACATCGTCTTCATCTCCGGCATCGGCTGCTCGTCGCGCTTCCCGTACTACATGAACACGTTCGGCATGCACTCCATCCACGGGCGCGCGCCAGCCATCGCGACCGGCCTCGCCGTCAGCCGACCGGACCTATCGATCTGGGTCATCACGGGCGACGGTGACTCCCTGTCCATCGGCGGCAACCACCTCATCCATGCACTTCGCCGCAACGTCAACCTGAAGATCCTGATGTTCAACAACCGGATCTACGGGCTCACGAAGGGGCAGTACTCCCCCACGTCCGAGCAGGGCAAGGTCACCAAGTCCACGCCCGAGGGGTCGCTCGACTACTCATTCAATCCGGTCTCGCTCGCCCTCGGCGCCGAGGCGACGTTCGTGGCACGCACCCTCTACTCGGACCGCAAGCACATGTCCGAGGTGCTCCGCCAGGCCGCCGCC
>JAPLBU010000218.1 GCA_026392575.1 Actinomycetota bacterium
CTCGCCGCGGTCTACGTCAGCGGCGGACGGCGAGGGTTCGACATCGGTCTGGCCCCCGCTGACCTGATCACGGTGACGGACGGTCGCTACGCGCCGATCGCGCGGCCCGGACCTCACTGATCCAGTCGCCGAGAGCGAGGATCATCACCACGCCGACAGAGGCGAGCGCCCACATGACGAACATGCCGGGCATCGCCACCCGCAGCGGTGCATCGACCACGAGGTCCTCGGTCGTGGTAGCACTCAGGCCCACGATGTCGACGGACCCCAGCCGAGTCCCCACGAACCACATTGCTGCCGTTCCGACGGCGCTCGCAAGCAGGCCCGCGATGAGCACGCTGAACAGGTGCTCGCGGCGCATATTGGCCAGGCCGATGGTGATGGCGACGCCCGCAACGATGGCCAGCACCCCGAACGCGACGTCGGCAGCGAGGTAGCCCTCCGGCTGGTAGGTCTGCGGGAAGCTCGTGCCCGACCGGATGATGAGCGGAACACGTGGCGCCAACTGCCACCACACGACGCCGAGGGCAACACCGCTCACGGCACCGGTGATCAGGCCAGCGAGGATCACAGCGGACGCGCGGCGCGCCGTCGTCATGCGTGTACTACCCGAGGCAATTGGCACCCAGCAGGGCCTTGAGGTCGCCGTAGAGCGCCGGGGAAGGCGTGACACGCAGTCGGTCGTCCAGGCGCAGGACGGTGGTCTTGGCTCCGCCCGTCAGGTGCAGATGCACCTCGGTGGTGCCCGGGTGGCCCGCCAGCACCTCCTTGAGTCGCTCGACGAGGGGCGGGATACAGCGTGCCGCCGCCATGCTGACGCGCACCGGGCCGCTGACTGCCTCGCTCAGATCGGGCTGCGTGATCTCAAGGGCGACGAGGCGGACGCCGTCGTCGTCGCTGCGGTCGACCCGGGCCCGCACGATGACAACGGAGTCATCGATCAGCAGCGTGCTCACTGCCGCATAGGTCTGCGGGAACACCATGATGTCGACCGATCCCTCGAGGTCCTCGAGCGTGACGATCGCCCACGGAGAGCCCTGCTTGGTCGTCTTGCGCTGGACCGCAGTGACCAGGCCGCCCACCGTCGCGATCGTGGCGTCGGCCCGCTCGTCCATGAGCAGTGCAGCGATCGTCCGGTCGGTGTGCGACGCGAGGAGTCGCTCGGCTCCGTGCAGCGGGTGGTCGGACACGTAGAGTCCGAGCATCTCGCGCTCGTGCGCGAGCAGGACTGTCTTCTCCCACTCACCGATCGGGATGTCGCCGCGAGCTGTGAGTGACGGATCGGCATCGGCCTCGAGCCCGCCGAAGAGGTCGAACTGACCATGCGCCTCTGCCCGCTTGATGTCGACCGCTGCATCGACGACCTGCTCATGGATGGTGACCAGGCCTTTACGCGTGTGCCCAAGCGAGTCGAAGGCACCGGACTTGATGAGCGACTCGACAACTCGCTTGTTGCATACGGACGCGTCGACCTTGGCGATGAAGTCGTGAAAGTCAGCGAAGCGTCCGATGCGGCGGCGCGTCGCGATGATCGAGTCGACGACGTTGCCCCCGACGTTGCGGATCGCCGAGAGCCCGAACCGGATATCGGTACCACGCGGAGTGAAGTCGAAGTCCGAGTCGTTGACGTCGGGCGGCAGCACCTTGATGCCCATCTTGCGGCACTCGTTCAGGTAGATCGCCGACTTGTCCTTGTCGTCCTTCACCGAGGTGAGCAGGGCAGCCATGTACTCCGACGGGTAGTTGGCCTTCAGGTACGCGGTCCAGTAGGACACGAGCCCGTAACCCGCGGTGTGGGCCTTGTTGAACGCGTAGTCGGAGAACGGGACGAGGATCTCCCACAGCGTCTTGATCGCCGCATCGGAGTACCCATTGGCGCGCATCCCATCGCGGAAGGGGACGAACTCCTGCTCGAGGATCTCCTTCTTCTTCTTGCTCATCGCGCGGCGCAGCAGGTCGGCCGCGCCGAGGGAGTACCCCGCCAGCTTCTGCGCGATGGCCATGACCTGCTCCTGGTAGACGATCAGGCCGTAGGTGTCTCCGAGGATCTCCGCGAGCGGCTCCTCAAGCTCCGGGTGGATCGGCACGACCGGCTTGCGACCGTTCTTGCGGTCGGCATAGTCGTTGTGCGCATTGGCTCCCATCGGCCCCGGGCGGTAGAGGGCGAGGACGGCGGAGATGTCCTCGAAGTTGTCAGGCTGCATCGAGCGGAGCAGCCCGCGCATCGGGCCGCCGTCGAGCTGGAACACACCGAGGGTCTCGCCACTGGCCAGCAGCGCGTACGTGGTCCGGTCGTCGAGGGCGAGCTCCTCAAGGACGATCACCGTGCCGGTGTTCGTCTCGATATTGCGAAGGCAGTCGTCGAGCACCGTGAGGTTGCGCAATCCCAGGAAGTCCATCTTCAGCAGGCCCAGCGCCTCGCAGGCCCCCATGTCGAACTGGGTGATGACCGACCCGTCCGCCTCGCGCCGCCACACCGGGATGACGTCCATCAGCGGCTCGCGGCACAGGATCACCCCGGCGGCGTGGACACCGGGCTGGCGCTTCAGGCCCTCAAGCCCCTTCGCGGTGTCGACCACGAGCTTGGCATCGGCGTCAGAGTCGTACAGGGCGCGGAACTCGGCCGCCTCGCCGTACCGCGGATGCTTGACGTCGAACACCCCGCTGAGCGATATGTCCTTGCCCATGACCGAAGGGGGCATCGCCTTGGTGATGCGATCACCCA
>JAPLBU010000095.1 GCA_026392575.1 Actinomycetota bacterium
GCGTCGTCGGTGAAGGTGATGCCGCTGTCGTGCAGATCGACCCAACGCCCCATCCCACACCGAACCGAGGAAACCAATGAGCACCCTGGTGATCGACGACCTGCACGCGTCCGTGACGACCGATGCGGGTCCGCGCGAGATCCTGCGCGGCGTGACCCTCACCGTTGAGTCCGGCAGCACGCATGCCGTCATGGGGCCCAACGGATCAGGCAAGTCCACACTGGCCTATGTCATCGCCGGTCATCCGAAGTACATCGTGACGAGTGGGTCGATCACCCTCGACGGCGAGGACGTGCTGGCGATGGCGGTCGACGAGCGCGCACGTGCGGGCCTGTTCCTGGCCATGCAGTACCCGGTCGAGGTACCAGGCGTGTCGGTGTCCAACTTCCTGCGGACGTCGGCGACCGCTGTTCGCGGCGAGGCGCCCAAGCTGCGGCTGTGGATCAAGGAGCTCAAGGAGGCGATGTCGGCCCTCCAGATGGACCCCACCTTCGCCGAGCGCAATGTCAACGAGGGCTTCAGCGGCGGCGAGAAGAAGCGCCACGAGATCCTGCAGCTGTCCCTGTTGAAGCCGAAGATCGCCATCCTCGATGAGACCGACTCCGGGCTCGACGTCGATGCCCTGCGTGTCGTCTCCGAGGGCTTCAATGCCTTCCGCGAGGAGACCGGGGCGGGCACGCTCCTGATCACCCACTACACGCGGATCCTGCGCTACATCTCGCCCGACTTCGTGCACGTCTTCTTCGACGGACGCATCGTGGAGAGTGGCGGCCCGGAGCTGGCCGCGGTTCTCGAGGCCGAAGGCTACGAGCGGTTCATCACGGCTGAGGCGTCGTAGGGATCCTCGTGTTGCAGCCAATAGATGTCGACAGGATCAGGAAGGACTTCCCGATCCTGCAGCGCACTGTGCGCGACAATCGACCTCTGGTCTATCTCGACAGCGGGGCGACGAGCCAGAAGCCCATGGCGGTTCTCGACGCGGAGCGTGCCTTCTACGAGACCTCCAATGCCGGTGTCCACCGGGGTGCGCATCAACTGGCGGAGGAAGCCACAGATGCATACGAGGGCGCGCGAGCGACCATCGCGGGATTCGTCGGCGCGCAACCTGCCGAACTCGTGTTCACGAAGAACGCGACGGAGAGCCTGAACCTTGCCGCCTATGCGTTCTCCAACGCCACGGCGAAGGCCGTCCATGCCCCGGACTCCGTGGATCGTCGATTCGTTCTTTCGCCGGGTGACTCGATCGTGGTCACCCAGATGGAACATCACGCCAATCTGGTGCCGTGGCAGGAGGCCTGCGCCAAGACGGGAGCAACGCTGCGGTGGATCGGGCTAACGGATGAGGGGCGACTCGATCTCGAGGCGCTCGACTCGGTGATCGACGAGACGACGCGCGTGGTGTCGGTCGTCCACCAGTCGAACATCCTGGGCACCATCAATCCCGTCCAGGCGATAATGGGACGAGCCCATGAGGTTGGTGCGCTGGGTGTGGTCGACGCGTGTCAGTCGATTCCGCACATGCCCGTCGACGTGCACGATCTCGGTGCCGACCTGGTGGCCTGGAGCGGTCACAAGATGCTCGGACCAACGGGTATCGGGCTGTTGTGGGGACGCTCCGAGGTGCTGCAGGCCATGCCGCCTTTCGTCAGTGGTGGATCGATGATCGAGACAGTCTTCATGGAGCACAGCACCTACGCCGAACCGCCGAAGCGTTTTGAGGCAGGCACCCCCATGGTCGCGCAGGCCGTGGGCCTTGCGGCCGCCGTCCGGTATCTCGACGATCTCGGGATGGACGCCGTCGCCGCGCACGAGCACGATCTGACGGGCTATGCACTTGGGCAGCTGGAAGAGCTCCGGGGCGTGCGCATCATCGGGCCGCGCGACAACGTCGATCGCGGAAGCGCAGTGTCATTTGTCGTCGACGGGCTGCATCCCCACGACGTGGGTCAGTTCCTCGACGACAAGGGTGTCGCCGTTCGAGTTGGCCACCACTGTGCGTGGCCGACATGTCGCCGATTCGGTGTTCCTGCGACCACGCGAATCTCGCCCTACATCTACAACGACCGCGCAGACATCGACATCGCGATGGAAGGCATCATGGCCGCACAGAAGTTCTTCGGGGTCTGACGTGAACGTCGAAGCCCTGTATCAGGACATCATCCTCGAACCCGCGTGGGCGCCAGCTCCTCGCCGACCCAGCGGGGGAGTCACATCAGGTCAACCCCACGTGTGGTGACGAGGTCACGGTGCAGGTGGGTCTGGATTCCGATGGTCACCTCCTGGTGGGCTACGAAGGCCAGGGCTGCTCGATCTCCCAGGCGAGTGCCAGCGTCATGTCGGAACTCGTGGCAGGGTTCGATCCCGCGCAGGGTGATGACGCCCGTCGTGCCTTCGTGGAACTCATGCACAGCAAGGGGGCTGCCGAACCGGACGAGGATGTGCTCGGTGACGCCGTTGCGTTCGTTGGCGTTGCCAAGTACCCCGCCCGCATCAAGTGCGCCCTCCTTCCGTGGATGGCGCTGCAGGACGCCGAGGCCAAGGCCGGTATCGGGATCGCTCAGGAAGGGACCAGTACGTCATGACGGTTGCCACGGATGAGGACATCATCGAGGCCATGAAGGACGTCGTCGACCCCGAACTGGGGATCAACGTCGTTGACCTCGGTCTGGTCTACGGAGTGAGCGTCGATGACGCCAACATCGCAACGGTCGATATGACGTTGACCAGCGCCGCCTGCCCCCTGACCGATGTGATCGAGGATCAAACCCGCTCGGCCCTCCTTGAGATCGTCGACGACTTCCGGATCAACTGGGTCTGGATGCCCCCGTGGGGACCGGACAAGATCACCGACGATGGCCGCGAGATGCTCCGGGCACTGGGTTTCAACGTCTAACCCCGTCCGTCTTGAGGTTGGTGGCGTTCCGGGGCGCCCGAAACGCCACCAACCTCAAGACCGGGTGGGTTTTTGGGTTCTGCTGAGCCGCCTAGACTGAGGCAACCATGATCTCCACCACCGGCCTCGAGGTTCGGGCCGGTTCCTCCCTCCTGATCGAGAGCGCCTCACTGCGGATCGCCAAGGGCGACCGCATCGGGCTGGTCGGGCGCAACGGAGCCGGCAAGACAACCCTCACCCGCATCCTCGCCCAGGAGACCATGCCCGCGGGCGGTGCCATCCATGTGACCGGCACGGTTGGCTACCTGCCGCAGGATCCGCGGTCCGGCAACCCTGACGAGATCGCCCGCGATCGAATCCTCTCGGCCCGCGGACTGCACGACGTCGTGCGGCGCATGCAGGAGTCCAGCATGGGCATGGGCACAACCGACGAGGCGGAGCGCGAGCGTCTGATTGCGCGCTACTCCCGCGCGGAAGCGGAGTTCGACGCGCTGGGCGGCTACGCGGTGGAGTCGCAGGCGGCGGCGATCGCGGCAAGCGTGGGGCTGCAGGAGCGCATCCTCGACCAGCCCCTCGGCACCCTGTCGGGCGGTCAGCGCCGTCGCGTTGAGCTCGCCAGAATCCTGTTCAGCGGCGCCGACGTGCTGCTGCTCGATGAGCCCACCAACCACCTCGACGCCGACTCGGTGCGGTGGCTGCGCAAGTTCCTGGCGTCCTACGAGGGCGGCTTCATCGTCATCAGCCACGACAACGAACTGCTGCAGGACACGGTCAACAAGGTGTGGCATCTGGATGCCAATCGCCGCGAGATCGACCTGTACGCAATGGGCTGGAAGGCCTACCTGACGGCGCGTGAGGCCGACGAGCGTCGTCGTCGTCGCGAGCGGCGCAACGCCGAGCAGCAGGCCGATGCCCTGCGGTCCCAGGCGGAGAAGATGCGAGCCAAGGCGACGAAGGCCAAGGCAGCTCAGTCGATGCTGAAGCGGGCCGACAAGATCATGGCGTCGAGCGATGAGGTTCGTCGCAGCGACAAGGTCGCGGCTCTGCGGTTCCCCGAGCCGAAACCATGTGGGCGGGTGCCGCTGATGGCGTCGGGCCTGTCCCGGTCATACGGATCCCTCGAGGTGTTCACCGATGTCGATCTGGCCATCGACCGGGGGAGCAGGGTCGTGATCCTGGGGCTCAACGGAGCCGGCAAGACCACCCTGCTGCGGATTCTCGCTGGCGTCGACAAGCCGGACACAGGTGAGATCACGCCCGGTCATGGAGCAGTGATCGGCTACTACGCGCAGGAACACGAGACCCTCGACCCGACCGCCACCGTCTTGGAGACCATGCGGCATGCCGCACCGCACCTCGATGACACCCGGCAGCGCACGGTGCTGGGCTCCTTCCTGTTCGAGGGCGATGCGGCCAGCAAGCCGACGGGGGTGCTCTCCGGAGGCGAGAAGACCCGACTGGCGCTGGCCTGTCTGGTTGTCTCAGGCGCCAATGTGCTGCTCCTCGACGAACCCACCAACAACCTCGACCCAGCGAGCCGCGAGGAGGTCCTCGGGGCGCTGTCGCGATACGAGGGGGCAGTGATCCTCGTCTCGCACGATCCGGGGGCGGTCATGGCTCTCGCCCCCGAGCGGGTACTCATCCTCCCCGACGGTGACGAGGACCTGTGGAATGACGACTACGCGGATCTGGTTGAACTGGCTTGACGAAGGAGTGCCCATGACCGAGTACGGCGAGCAGGACCGGGTGCGCATCGAGCGAGTGGGCGACGTCGTCCACGTGACCCTGTGCAACCCGGACGCGCGCAACGCCCAGACCCCAGCAACCTGGCGTCGGCTGGCCTCGATCCCCGAGCTGCTGACGGACGATGTGCGGGCTGTTGTCCTGACGGGCGAAGGGGCCAGCTTCTCAGCCGGGCTGGACCGGCGGATGCTCACTCCCGACGGCGTGCCGGGCGAGGAGTCCCTGCTGAGCCTGGCCACCTACCCGCCTGAGCAGATGGATGCCTTCATCCAGGCGGCGCAGGCCGCCTTCACCTGGTGGCGGCGCGTGCCGCAGATCACCATCGCCCTCGTGCAGGGACATGCCATCGGAGCGGGTTTCCAGCTGGCACTGGCCTGTGACCTGATGGTCGTCGCACCGGATGCGAAACTCGCGATGCGAGAGACGTCGCTCGGGCTCGTGCCCGATCTCGGCGGCACCGGGCCCCTGGTGTCTGTAGTCGGCTACTCGCGTGCCCTTGAGATCTGCGCGACTGGCCGGTATGTCGAGGCGGCGGAGGCCGTGTCGAGTGGGATCGCCATCGCCGAGGTGGCGACGGAGCAGTGGGACGCGTACATCGCTCGGCTGCTCAAGCCGATCATCGCGGCCATGCCAGGGGCGGTGACCGAGCTCAAGTCCCTGCTGCAGGGTGCTTCAACGTCACCCGACCAGACCGGTCGCGAGAGAGCTGCTCAGATTCGGCGACTGTCGGAACTGGCGACGCTGCTGGGTGGCGGTGCCTGATGTCGCATGAGAGCGGCTGGATGGCCTATCGGTCCCTGACGCGGGATCCCTCCGTCTCGGAACGCAAGGTCAACCGCGCCCTTGTGCGTCGCATCTTCGGCTACGCGGGCAAGTACCGAACCCTGATCATCTTCTTCCTCATCACCCTCGTGTTCGTGTCGCTATTGAGCGTTGCGCAGCCGTTGATGATCCCTCGGCTCGTCGACGACGGCATCAATCAGGGCAACGCCCAGGTGGTCACGGTCACGGCGCTGATCATCGCCGTCCTCGCGATCCTCGATGCCGCACTGGGACTTGTCAGCCGGTGGTTCTCGGCGCGGATCGGTGAAGGGCTCATCTACGATCTCCGCACAGAGGTCTACGACCATGTCCAGCGACAGTCGGTGGCGTTCTTCACGCGGGCGCAGACCGGTGCCCTGATCTCCCGCCTCAACAGCGATGTCATCGGCGCGCAGCAGGCCTTCACATCCACCCTCGGTGGCGTCCTCGGCAACCTGATCTCACTGGTGATCGTGCTCACGGCGATGTTCATCCTGTCGTGGCAGGTGACCGTCGTCTCTTTGCTGCTCGTCCCGCTGTTCCTATTCCCCGCCCGGTACATGGGACGCCGTCTGCAGTCGATGACGCGTGAGTCCATGGGTCTCAACGCGGCCATGAGCACCCAGATGACGGAGCGGTTCAACGTGGCGGGTGCGCTCCTCGTCAAGCTCTTCGGACGTCCGGAGGACGAGGCCGCGGCCTTCTCGGGGCGTGCGGAGCGGGTCCGTGACATCGGGGTGCAG
>JAPLBU010000247.1 GCA_026392575.1 Actinomycetota bacterium
AGGTCGTCGAGGACGCGAACACCCAGAGGCGCGAGACGTTCGCGCAGTTCGCGGGTCGGCGGGTTGTGGTGGCTCAGATGCGTGGCGACGACGACCGTGCTGTCGCTGACGCAGCCCTGGTCGCGAAGGGCGGCAAGGAGATCGGGCAGCGTCGCGAGATCGAGGTGGCCGGTGCCGTGGTCGGGCACGTCGCCGAAGGTCTCGTCAACGATCACCGCATCGAAGTGGTTGGTGAGGGCAGCGAGAGTGGCAGCCGGCAGCGGGCCGGTGTCCGTCGCGTACAGCAGCCGCTGGCCATCCGACGCGCTCAGATCGAACAGCACGGCCTCGGTCGCGAGGATGTCGCCGTCACCGGAGGCATGTGCCGCGGGAAGCACGCGAACGCAGTAGATGCCGATGGGTGTGGGCAGGTCGAACGTCTCACCCGGCGCGATGACGTGCGGCTCGACGAGCGAGTCCGGGCCGATCCAGTCGCGGCACAGGTCGATGGCGTGCGCCGGGCCCCACACGTGCAGGGTGCGCGTCGGTGCCGTCCAGCGCCGGGAGAGCAGGAAGGCCGGGTGGAGGTGGTCGGGATGGCCGTGCGTCAGCAGCACATGGTCGACAGCTGCCAGTGAGATGCCCGCCGTCCCTGGCAGATGCGGAGTGGTGGGCCCGCAGTCGATGAGGATGGTGCCGTCCACCAGCGCCGAGCTCGGCGCCCGCGACCGTCCGTCGGCCCGCTCGGCCGCGCAGTTGGCACAGCTGCAGAACGGGTTCGGCCAGCCATCAGCCGAGCCGGTGCCCAGCAGGGTGATCCGCATCAGACCACCGACGGGGTCGACGGCTCGAACGTGACGGGGGCATCGAAGGCTGCCTTGCGTGACATGCGGCGCAGGGCAGCGAGGATGGGCCGGCCCGCGACCATGATGAGCACGACGGTGAGGATCGCTCGGGGGATGTCGTAGCCGAGTGAGGTGACGAGGCAGAACCTGATCCACGCCAGCAGGTTGTCGGCCATGGGTGCGCCGGCGGTAAAGGCCAACTGCTCCGACAGTCCGGCAGTGAAGGGCCAGAACCACAGGTTCAGCAGGAATCCGTAGGCGATGCAGGCGATCGCGCCGTAGCCGGAGAGCATGAGCAGTTCACGTCGCCCCGTCATGCGCGGCAGCAGGCCCGCGCCCATGCCGACCCACGCCGCACCGAGCATCTGGAAGGGCAGCCACGGTCCGACACCACCGGTGAGCAGTGCCGATGCGAACAGGGAGATCGACCCGAGGCAGAAGCCGAAGCCGGGGCCGAGCGCACGGCCACCGAGGATGAGGATGACCCAGATGGGCTCGAGGCCGGCCGTGCCGCCGCCGAGTGGTCGCAGCGCCGAGATGACGGCGGCGAGGACGCCGAGCATCGCGACAGACTTCGCATCCATGCCACCGTCGTTGATCTGTGCGAGCACGACCAGCAGCAGCATCGGTACGACGACGGCGAAGAGCAGGGGCGCATCCGATGCGTGGGCTACTGCAGCCGACTCGGGGGCTGCGAGCAGTGGCCAGATGAAGGCCACCAGTCCGACGGCGGAGACGAGGGTGATCGCCGCCTTCGATCGGGTGCCCAGCCGGACCGCGTTCGTTGTCATCCCGCAACCCCGTCCAGCTCATCAGCCGTCATTGCCGCTGCTACCTGGTCAACGGTGAGCCACGACTCCGGCGACAGGATCTTCGCCACCTGGGGCGCGAACATCGGTGATGACGTGACGACCTCGGTGGTCGGGCCGTCGGCCACGACCTCGCCCTCAGCGAGGATGACGACCCGGTCTGCCACTTCGGCGACGAGCTCGACGTCATGTGTCGCCAGCATCACCGCGTGGCCGGCCTCCGCGAGATCGGTCAGGACGCGAGCCAGTCGCGCCTTCGTCGGGTAGTCGAGTCCGCGGGTCGGCTCGTCGAGCAGCAGCAACGGCGGGCGTGCGGCCAGGATCACGCAGAGCACCAGCAGGAGCCGTTGCCCCTCGGAGAGATCGCGGGGATGGGTGCCGTCCTCGATATCCGGTGCCATCAGCGCGAGCAGTGCGCGGGTCGTACCGGGCGCGCACTCCGCGTCACGGTCGGATGCCCGGCACTCGTCAGCGACCGTGGTCGACTCGAGCAGGTCGCCCGGCTCCTGCGGCACCAGTCCAACCGACCTCAGCAGGGCGGCGCCCGACAGTGCGACCGGATCGGCGCCGTCGACGCGAACGCGACCGGTGCCGCGCGGTCCGACACCGACCATCGCATTGAGCAGCGTCGACTTGCCGGCGCCATTGCGGCCCATCAGCGCGACGATCTCGCCCTTGGCGATGTCGATCGACACGTGGTTCAGGGCGACGTGATTGCCGTATCGCACGACGAGGTCATCGGTGCTCGCGAGCCCACGCGTCTTCAGCGGAACAGCGCGCAGGTGAGGTGTGCGGCCGACGAGCAGGTCGCGCAGGGGGCCAGCCGCGCGACGGGCATCGCGGACGGACAGCGGCAGCGGCTGCCAGCCGGCCAGTCGGCCGAGTTCGACGACTGGCGGGGCGATGGGCGCACTGCGCATGATCTCGGCAGGCGTGCCGCTGCGCACGCGCTGATCGCCACCGGGAACGACGACGACCATGTCGGCGTACTGCACGACGCGCTCCAGTCTGTGCTCGGCCATGACGACCGTGACCCCGAGATCATGGACGAGGCGTTGCAGCGCGGCGAGCACCTCCTCTGCGGCTCCCGGGTCCAGGGCCGACGTGGGCTCGTCGAGCACCAGAACGCGGGGATGGGCAGCCAGCACGGCTCCGATCGCGACGCGCTGGCGCTGCCCGCCGGACAGCGAGCGCAGCGGGCGCTGCCGGATGTCTGCAAGTCCGAGC
>JAPLBU010000146.1 GCA_026392575.1 Actinomycetota bacterium
GGTGCCGGGATCGTCGCCAGCTGCGTCGACAGCGTCGGCCACCTGGACGAGCACGCCGCCGGAGATCGACCGCGACTCGATGCGCGTGCCCATGTGCGGGCCCGCCACCTGCAGGACACGCAGGTTCTTCTTCGCGGCGAGCAGTTCCAAAGCGGCCGCTTCGTACGACGGGGCGACCACGACCTCGGTGAAGACATCGGCCATCGCCTCTGCCATCTCAGCGGTCACCTCTCGATTGGCCGCCACTACACCGCCGAACGCAGAAACCGGATCGGTGTCGAATGCGCTCCGATAGGCCGAAGCGATGTCGGAGCCCACGGCGACTCCGCACGGGTTGGCGTGCTTGATGATCGCCACGGCCGGCTCGAGGTGGTCGAATGCAGCCCGGCGCGCCGCGTCGGCATCAACGAAGTTGTTGTACGACATCTGCTTGCCCTGCAATTGCACGGCGCCGGCGAGGGCTGGCTCATGGTGCGCTGACAGGTAGACCGCTTCCCGTTGATGCGGGTTCTCGCCGTAGCGCAGCACGTCGCCGCGATGCCAGGCCGCGCCCATCCACTCCGGGAATCCGTCGCCATCAGGATCCGGCGCTACGACACTGCCGAGCCACGAGGCCACGGCGATGTCATAGGTCGCCGTGTGAGCAAAGGCTTCGACGGCCAGTGATGCACGCTGCTCCAGCGTGAATCCGCCCGCAGCGACAGCATCGAGGACGTCGGAGTACCTGGTTGGCGATGTGACGATCGCAACGTTGGCGTAGTTCTTCGCTGATGCCCGCACCATCGCAGGGCCACCGATGTCGATCTGCTCGACACACTCGTCAATGCTCGCGCCAGATGCAACGGTCTGCTCGAACGGGTAGAGGTTCACGACGACGAGCTCGAACGCGAGAATGCCGAGATCCGCGAGCTGCTCGCGGTGCGAGTCCTTGCGAAGGTCGGCCAGGAGCCCGCCGTGGATGTGCGGATGCAGCGTCTTCACCCGTCCATCGAGGGTTTCGGGGAAGCCGGTGACGTCGCCAACCGCCGTCACCGGGACACCTGCCGCCGCGATCGTGCTGGCGGTGGAACCCGTCGAGACGATCTCGATCCCGGCAAGCGAGAGGCCGCGCGCAAGATCCTCCAGGCCAGCCTTGTCGTACACCGAGACCAGGGCCCGGCGCACATGGCGCCTGCTGTCGTCGCTCACGCGTGCTCTCCGATCAGTTGCGCCAGTGTCGCCACCAGCAATGGACGTTCCCGTTCCTTGATGCGTTCGTGCAGTGACTCTTCCGTGTCATCCGGCAGAACGTCGACGGCGACCTGGGCCAGGATCGGACCGGTGTCGACACCGTGGTCGACGAGGTGGACGGTGCAGCCGGTGACCGTGACTCCATAGCGCAGTGCGTCGCGAACGGCGTGCGCACCGGGGAAGGCCGGCAGCAGCGCCGGGTGGGTGTTGATGATCTGTCGCGGAAAGGAGTCGACGAAGGTCGGCCCCAGAATGCGCATGAATCCGGCGCTGACGATCCAGTCCGGATCCAGTTCCAGCACCCGGGCAGTGATCGCCCGGTTCCACTCATCGCGATCCGGATACGCGGTGGGATCCTCGACGAAGGTGGCGATGCCTGCTGCCGCCGCGCGATCGATCGCAACTACCCCAGCGGTGTCACTACCCACCGCAACGATTTGTGCATCGAGGGTGCCCGCGTCGGCAGCATCAATCAGGCTCTGCAGCAGAGATCCCGATCCGGAGGCGAGCACGACGATGCGGGCGGACACATGTCGAACCATATCCGCGACACGACCCGGTCGCGGATCCGGTCAGGCGACCGGCTCCCGGTTGAACTGCCGGTACATGTGGGCCGTGAACAGGCAGGCAAACGGCAAGGTGACCAGAGTCAGGATCCCGAAGAACATGCCACCCAGGATCGCCACCAGGCCATTGATGAGGGTCATGAAGATGGCCGGCCCGATGTTCTTGGTCACCGCGGAGACGCTGGCCTTCATCGCATCGCCGACGCTCATGCCCTTGTCGAGGATGTAGTACGGGCCGAGCTGCAACAGGAACAGCACCACCAGCCCGGGCAGGATGCACAACGCCAGTCCGACGACGAAGAGGATCGCGAAGGCGATCACGAAGAGGATGTACTTCCCCAGGTTCTGGGTGGTGAACATCTCCGAGAACGTGGGCGTGATGCCCTGGGTGCTTCGGATCGCTGCTCGCTGGACGCCTATCTGCGCAATGAAGGCGAGCAGTGAGAACACCAGGGCGATGGCAATCGCCGCGATGGCGCTGACCCCGACCGCTGCGGTGCAGGCATTGATCTGACCGGGGCTGTCCGGGTTGGAGCAGTCGACGACGATGTTCTGCAGGGGCCTCGTCCCGACCTGCTGAACAAGTTGGATCACCGTGACGACCGCAGCAAGACCCACGAACGCCGCCGCGTTCGTCTTGAAGCGGTCGAATGCCCACGAGACGGCCGCACCGACATCCGCACGGGGTCCAGCAGCCTCGGGCGTGGTCTCGTCAGCCATGCACTTGTCCTCTCACAGGTCTTCGTCGACGGTATCGGAGGACTGGTCAGCGGCGACGGGCTCGGCCACGGTGAGCTGCGGACGAGCGGGTGGTGCCGGCATCACAGCGCTTGGCGCCGCCCCCAGCACCACGAGCACGGCGGCAAGCACGCCCAGGGTCAGGGGCGATGGGCCGATGTGCGCCAGCCGCAGATCGCCGAGGGAGCCGGCGGCCAGGAAGGCAGCCGCCGCGAGGATCAGGCCAGCCACCACGGCGGCGCCCACCGCCATGGCGAGTCGGACGAGCCGCGGCTCGTGCCGCGCTCGACGGCCGATCATGACGCCAGCGAGCACTCCGGCGAGGACTCCGGTCAGCGGCAGCGCCCAGGCGATCGGGCTGGCCGTCTGCGGAAGTGCCGCCAGCAGCGGGAAGGGCGGCAGTTGGGTCGGAGCGGTGACGGCGATGAATGGCGACACTGTGACGGCGGGGCCGATGACGACCCCGGCACCCATCGCGTAGGCAGTACCCCAGACCGCCAGGACCGGCGCGTACGCCAGGCCGAGGGCCAGCAGCCCAAGGCCGCCCCAGAGCCCGGTGTGCAGCGACTGGGTCATCGTCACCGCATCATCGACATGCAGGAGTAGCGAGGCAGCCGCTGCAACCGCGCCCACCCCGAAGAGGGCCAGGGCCGCCGCGAGGGCCGAGCGCAGCACGACGTCGAGCCACGCCGGCAGGATCGGAGCATCGACCTCACGTCGAGCGAACCGCATCGCGCCCCAGCCCAGGCCGAGCACCGCCAGTACGAACGCGTAACCGACGGCAGGGAGCAGGCTGACGGACGACCCGCTCCGGGCAACAGCGAAGCCGACGATCCCCGCGAGCGCTGCGTAGGTGACCGATCCGGCCAGCACCAGCGTTGCCGTCTGCCGTGGCTCGACGGCGGTCGCGCGGCGTGCGGCCCAGCCTCCCGCATATCCCAGCAGAAGCAGCGGAATCGCAGCAAGGCCCCACGGCAGCAGGGAGTAGGTGACTCCTGCGATGACGACCGGCGCCCCGTGGGCGATGACCCACAGCAGGCCGGCCACCCGAAGGGACTCGATCCAGGTCAGCCCGGACGAGGGGGTGGCCATCCAGACGATGAGCATAGGAACCGCAGCGATGGCGAATCCGACGGCAGCTGCCCACAGGGCCGCGATCGGCCCGACGAGGCCGGGAGCCGTGGCGCGGCCGCTTCCCGGCCATCTCAGCCGGGATCGCAAGCCTTGGAATGCGCCGGAAATGCGCCGGGCCACGGTCGGCCGCGCCGCCGGGCCGCGTGTGCGCTCAGGCGCCGTCGGCGGCAGGGTGGGGGCGGTCACCCGACCAGAATCTCAGGTCCGAGCCATTGCTACCGGGACCGCCACGCGAGCGGGGCGCGACAACACCGAACTACCCCTGGCCGCCGATGACCGTCTGGTCCCAGTCGATGACCGACCCCGTGACGACACCCGAGCCATCGGACAGCAGGTAGGCGATCATGTCGGCGATCTCGCCCGGATCCCCGAGCCGACCCGCGGGCATGTCCCGGCCCGCCTCGTCGAGCCAGCCGTCGGCGGCGCCGTGGAAGCGACGTTGCACGACGTCCTCACCCTCCGTGGCCGTCCAGCCGATATTGAGGCAGTTGACCCGAATGCGATCGCCGCCATGCGCGTGCGCGACGTTGCGTGTCAGCGTGGCCAGCCCGCCCTTCGCTGCGACATAGGGGGCCAGGTACGACGTGCCCGCATGCTGGGAGATGCTGCCGACGTTGACGATCGTGCCCGATGCCGAGCGCGCCAGCATGTCTCGCACGGCCGTCTGCATGATGAAGAACGGCGCACGCAGGTTCACCGCGATGTGCGTCTCGAACATCTCCGGAGTGGTGTCGAGCAGAGAGCCTCGCTCGGTGAAACCAGCCGCGTTGACCACGCAGTCGACCCGGCCGAAGGCCTCGATGGTGGCCAGCACCGACTCGATCGCCTGCTCGACATCGGCAACGTCGGCGCGGACGAACAGCGGCTCGGTGCCAAGCGCGTCGAGTTCGTCGACGATCGCCTCCGCCACGTCCGGACGCCGACCCGTGACAACGACGGCAGCCGCGCCACAGGCGGCCGCGGTCCGCGCAGCCGCCGCCCCTATCCCCTGGGTCCCGCCACTGATGAGCACGATCTTGCCGGCGAGCGCATCGCCACTGAGCACCGTCATACCGGAAGTCTGACAGCCACCGACGGTCACCCGTGGATGATCAGCCACACCGCTGCCACCCCGCTCAGACTCAGGGCGATGGCGGTGAACACCTGCTCGTTCATGCGTTTGAAGACCGTGATGCCGACGAATACGCCGACCACCAGCACGGGGGCCAGCCACAGATCCATCACCAGGCTCTCCCGGGTGATGAAGCCCAGCCCGCCGATGACCGGGATCTTGATGAGGTTGAGGACGAAGAAGAACCACGCAGACGTGCCCATGAAGGCAAGCATCGAGACGCGCATCTTCACCAGGTACAGCGTCATCGCCGTGCCGCCCGCATTCGCTGCCATCGTCGTCATTCCCGCGAGGGTGCCGAAGAAGGCGATCCCGGCCTTGGACGTCATCGGCTCGAGGTCGCGGTGGTTGTGACCCTCGGTTCGCCGACGCCACATCTCAAGCGCAAGCGAGGCCAGGATGAGCAACCCGATGATGCGGCCGAGAACCGACACCGGGAGTACCCGGAAGAGCACGGCAGTGACGGCAAACCCGAGAAGCACCCCGGGCACGAGCCGTCGGATCAGTCCCCAGTCCGCATGCTGCCGATAGCGAGCAAGGGCGAAGAGGTCGCCGAGCACGAGCAGGGGCACCATGAGTCCGGACGCAACGGTCGCGCCCAGCGTCGCGGCCAGCAACGGCCCCGCAAGCACTCCGGCAACCGGCATGGCTGTCTTGGAGAATCCGTAGAGGAAGACGGCCGTGATGACGGTGACCAGGATGAGCGGTGTCCACGTCTCCGGCATGATCCCCATCCTCCCGCACCAATGCCCCGAGCCCCCAAATGCCGAGCGGCCCGTTGTGGCTGCCTCCGGTGGCCCGGAAGCAGCCACAACGGGCCGCTCGACTCAAGTCAGAGTGAGGACATGACCTCGCGCATGCTTGGCAAGCGCGGTGCCCGCTGAGCCGGAGACGATCGCGCCCGCATGACCCATGGTCTTGCCCTCGGGTGCGGTGAAGCCAGCGACATAGCCGACGACCGGCTTGGTGACGTTGTCCTTGATGAACGCCGCTGCGCGCTCTTCCGCGTCGCCGCCGATCTCGCCGATCATCACGATGGCATCGGTCTCGGGATCGTCCTGGAACGCCGCGAGGGCGTCGATGTGCGTCGTGCCGATGATCGGATCGCCACCGATGCCGACGCAGCTGGAGAAGCCGAGATCGCGGAGCTCGTACATCATCTGGTAGGTCAGCGTGCCCGACTTCGACACCAGGCCAATGCGGCCCGCGGTTGTAATGCTCGCCGGGATGATGCCCGCATTCGACTTGCCGGGGCTGATGATGCCCGGGCAGTTCGGGCCGCTGATCCGCGTCGCACCCGAATTGACGGAGTACTGGAAGAAATCCGCCGTGTCGTGCACGGGGATGCCCTCGGTGATGACGACGCAGAGTGCGATCTCCGCGTCGATGGCCTCGATGACCGCAGCCTTCGCGAAACGCGGCGGCACGAAGACGACCGAGACATTCGCGCCCGTGTCTGCCATTGCGGCAGCCACGTCATTGAAGATCGGGATGCCGTCGACGTCCTGGCCCGCCTTGCCCGGCGTCACGCCCGCGACAATCTGGGCTCCGCTCTTGACCATGAGCCGCGTGTGCTTGGTGCCCTCTGACCCGGTCATGCCCTGCACCAGGATGCGACTGCTCTCGTCCAACCAGATTGCCATAGCGCCTAGCCCTGCTTCCCGGCCTTGCGCTGGGCGGCCAGTTCGGCCACCCGTCGCGCTGCGCCATCCATGGTGTCGACAAGTTCGATGAGTTCGTGCTTCGCGTCCGTGAGGATCCGGCGGCCCTCAACTGCGTTGTTGCCGTCGATTCGGCAGACGAGCGGCTTCGTTGGCAACAGCGTCGCAGGATGTGATGCCACCGAAGACGTTCACGAATACTGCTTCGACCTCAGGATCGTTGAGCACGATGTCGAGTCCGTTGGCCATCACGTCCGCGCTGGCGCCGCCGCCGATGTCGAGGAAGTTCGCCGGCCTGATGCCACCGAACTCCTCGCCTGCGTAGGCGACCACGTCCAGCGTGCTCATCACCAGTCCGGCACCGTTGCCCACAATGCCGACCTCGCCCTCGAGCTTGACGTAGTTGAGGTCGAACTCCTTGGCGCGCAATTCGATCGGATCGGTGTTGTCGCGGTCGACGAAGTCGGCATGCGATGCGTGCCGGTAGTGCGCGTTGTCGTCGAGCGTGACCTTCCCGTCCAGCGCGAGAACCGTGCCCGTGGGGGTCAGCACCAGCGGGTTGACCTCGACCAGGGTGGCGTCCTCCTCGACCAGCACGCGCCAGAGCTTCTGCAGGATCTCCTCGATCTGGGCCCGGGTCGCCTCCGGGAAGCCCGCTGCCTCGACGATCTCCCGCGCCTTCTCCGGAGTGCAGCCCTCGAGCGCATCCACGCGAATCATCGCCAGCTCATCGGGGCGCGTTGCCGCGACCTCCTCGATGTCGACGCCGCCAGCAACACTCGCCATCGCGAGGAACGAGCGGTTGGCTCGGTCGAGTAGGAAGGACACGTAGTACTCCTCGGCGATATCACTCGCCTCGGTGACCAGCACCTTGTAGACCGTGTGCCCCTTGATGTCCATGCCGAGGATGTCGGTGGCCTTGCCCTTGGCGTCCATCGGATTGGTCGCGAGCTTGACGCCGCCGGCCTTGCCGCGGCCACCCACCTTGACCTGGGCTTTGACGACAACCGCCGACCCGATCTTGCGGGTCGCCTCATGCGCCGCGTCGGGAGTCGTGCAGACCTCGCCCGCCGTAACCGGGACTCCGTGCTTCCCGAACAGGTGCTTGGCCTGGTACTCGTACAGATCCACGACTGCTCCTCTAATCAACCACTAAGTACTAGGACATCCAAGCAACAGGGTTCACGTGAGCCTACCGAGACAGCCCTGCCGCCGTCACGGCCGGGCGATGTGATCTTGGACCCAATGCACGATCTCCTGGGTCGTCGTACCCGGGGTGAAGATCTTCGCCACGCCCGTGTCCTCAAGAAGGGGAATGTCGTCATCGGGGATGATCCCCCCACCGAAGACAACAATGTCGGTCGCGTCCTTGGCCGTCAGCAGGGACATCACCTCTGCGAAGAGGGTCAGGTGGGCACCAGAGAGGACGGACAGCCCGATGATGTCGGCATCCTCCTGAATGGCGGTATCGACGATCTGGGCCGGCGTCTGGTGGAGTCCGGTGTAGACCACCTCGATGCCCGCATCGCGCAGGGCCCGGGCCACCACCTTGGCTCCACGATCATGACCGTCGAGCCCCGGCTTGGCCACGACCACGCGAATCGGTGCCGACATGACCGTCCTCCTTGAGGATGTGAGGTGGACCGCGAGTGCCACCGCACCCGACGGCACGCACACTACCGCTCGCCCCGGATGCAAGACTCTGGGACGTGACCCTCCCATCGACCCCACTGCGGATCCTCGCCATCGGCGGCAGCACCACACCGATGGCCGCATCCGAGCGTGCTCTGCGGATAGCCGCCGAGGCCGCCACGGAAGCCGGAGCTGAGGTCACATTCGTCACGGGTCGCACGCTCATGCTCCCGATCTACGACACGGAGTCGACGGAGCGAACGCCCGCCACTTCCGAGCTCGTCGCCGCCTTCCGCGCATCCGACGGTGTGCTCATCGCCAGCCCCGGGTACCACGGCTCCATCAGCGGAATGGTGAAGAACGCCCTCGACTACGCCGAGGACCTGCGGTACGACGAGCGCCCCTACCTCGAGGACCGGGCCGTCGGGCTCATCGCCGTGGCCCCCGGCTGGCAGACCGCCATCAACGACTCCGCCGGCCTCATCGGTGAAGACACCGCAGGCACGGACGCGGCGATCGCCCGACAACTGCACACGTTGGGCGAGCAGGTTGTCTCGTTTGCCACCGCTCATCGCGCGAGCCGGGCCTAGAGTTGCTCCATGGTGACCGCGCTGTGCTTCATCACTGTTGATCCGAACAAGATCAACGAGGTCGGCTCCGAGATCGCCCGGCTGCCCAATGTGCGCGTCGTCTACTCGGTGACGGGCCAGCTCGACATCGTGGCGATCCTTGAGGTCGCTGACATCGACGCCGTCCCCGGTGTCGTAACCGACGGGATCGGCGTCATCCCTGGCATCGTCACCACCGAGACTCATATCGCCTTCCGCACCTACCGCCCCGAGGATCTGGGCGCAGGCTTCTCGCTGGGCTACTGATGGACCTCCCCTCGGCCGTGCCGGCGGGGGCCAGGGCGCTGCTGTCTCCAGCTGGCATCCTCGGCGTCGCCGTCGAAGGTGTGTGGGTCAGCCTCCACCTCGCGCTGTACCCGTGGGGGCTCCTCGAGGATCGGCTCGACGAGGCCTCGCACATGGGGGTCTCTCACCTGTCGCCAGCGCAGCGCGGCCTGATCATCGGCGATGTCGAGGCGGCGGGAACGCCCATCATCCTGGTGCACGGAGTCATCGACAATCGGAGCATCTTCACGCTTCTCCGCCGGTCGCTGCGCGGGCGAGGCTTCGGTCGCACCTACGCCCTCAACTACTCGCCCTTCACTGACGACATCACCGATGTCGCACAACGCCTGGGGACCCTGATCGAGGAGGTCTGCGAACAGACCGGCTACGACCGCGTCCACATCATCGGTCATTCGATGGGTGGACTCATCGCGCGCTACTACGTCCAGCGTCTCGGCGGCGACGCACACGTCCACACCGTCTGCACTCTCGGCACCCCGCACTCCGGCAGCGTGCCCGCCAGGTTCGTGCCGTGGCCGGTCATCCGGCAGATGCGCACCAATAGCGACATCATTCGCGAGCTCGCCGAGCCCGCCCCCGGCTGTCGCACACGGTTCATCGCCATCTGGTCAGACCTCGACCAGCTTGTGCTCCCCCAGCGAAATGCCCGCATCCTGCACCCCGATCTTCGAGCCCGCAACGTCTTCATCCGCGGGATCGGTCACATGTCCCTGCCCGTCGACCGACGGGTAGTGAACGAGATCTCGATGGCGCTCGCCCAACTCGACCACGATGGCTCGCAACTGTCGTCCGGGGTGACGTCGATCGACAGCACTCCCGGCTGGCTGGCCGACGGCCGCCCTAACGCCCTAGGCGAACGGGGAATGCAGGACAAGTCGGAGTCCGGCTGACAGTTCCTGCCACAGGTGCAGTGGCATCGGACCGACGAGATCGCCAAGGTCCGACTTGCCGACCGTCGCCAGCGACGTCACATTCACGACCGAGTCGACCGGAAGGCCAGTCGACGAAGACGGCAGGAACACGTTTCCCGGAACACCCGCGAGTGCGGTGTTCCCAGTGATCGCCGCGACGATCACCGTCGCGAGGCGGCTCCCGTTGAACTCGTCGGATGAGATCACCACGGCCGGACGCCGCATAGCCGGCGCGGAACCACGGCGTTCGCCGAAATCGACCCAGCGAATCTCGCCCTGTCGGATCACCAGGACTCGTCCAGTGTCCGGCGACCCTGCTCCAGCACCCACGCGTCGTCGAAATCAGTCGTCTCCGCCACGACCGCACTCGCGAGGGCGGCCTCAATCGCGGATCGGACTCCCTGCTGCGCCAGCAGGTCCAGGTAGTGACGGGCCGCAGTGGCGTAGAACTCCGAGCGACTGATGCCCAGTTCGGAGACCTTGCTCTCAACCAAAGCGAACGTTGAGTCCGGGATTGAGATGGCAGCCTTCATCCTTAAAGTATTACCGGGTATTACCGCTGCGTCAATGCCGTTCCAAGACGCGCCTAGAGCTTCTCGACGGGGGCGTACCGCAGCAGCAGCCGCTTGACGCCGGCCGAGCCGAAGTCGATGGTCGCCTCGGTCTTGTCGCCCGATCCGGAGGTCGAGATGACCGTGCCCAGCCCGAACTTCTGGTGGGTGACCCGTTCCCCCGCATTGAGCGACATCACCGGTCCGGTGCCGACGATCCGGTCACCGAGGCGCAGGGCCGCACTGCTGCTGCTGGGCGACGAGCCATAGCCGCCCGACAGTGGACTGCGGCCCACCGGCTCCTCGCGGCGCCACTCGACCACCTCATCGGGGATCTCCTCAAGGAACCGGGACGGCGGATTGAACGCCGGCGTACCCCAGGCGGAACGCAGCATCGACCGAGTCACGTACAGGCGCTGCCGGGCCCGCGTGATGCCCACGTAGGCGAGCCGACGCTCCTCCTCCAGCTCGCGCGAGTCACCCAGCGAGCGCATGTGCGGGAAGACGCCGTCCTCCATTCCGGTGAGGAACACGACAGGGAACTCCAGCCCCTTCGCCGTGTGCAGGGTCATGAGAGTGACGACGCCACCGGTGTCGTCGCCATCGGGGATGTCGTCAGAGTCGGCGACAAGCGAGACCCGCTCGAGGAAATCGGTGAGCGACCCCTCAGGGTTCTCGGTGGCGAACTCCTGCGCGACTGACTCCAGCTCGGCGAGGTTCTCGATCCGGGTCTCGTCCTGCGGGTCTGTCGATGACTGCAGCTCCGCCAGATATCCGCTCTGCTCCAGGACTGCCTGCAGCACGGTGGCCGGATCCGCCCCGGACTCGACGATCGTGCGGAGGTCGGCCATCAGCGCCACGAACCCCTGGATGCTCGTGAGTGACCGGGTCGCGAGGCCCGGCGCCTCGGCCGCCCGTTCGAGTGCCTCGGCGAAGCCGATGCGCTCACGCTGCCCGAAGGCCTCGACCATCGCCTCGGCTCGGTCGCCGATCCCCCGCTTGGGAGTGTTCATGACCCGGCGCAGTGACACCTCATCGGCGGGGTTCGCCAACGCACGCAGGTAGGCGATCGCATCGCGGACCTCACGGCGCTCGTAGAAGCGGGTGCCGCCGACGACGCGGTACGGCAGGCCAACCCGGATGAAGATCTCCTCCACCGAACGCGACTGGGCGTTGGTTCGGTAGAAGACGGCGACATCAGATGGCTTGAAGCCCTCGTCGTCGCCGAGCCGGTCGATCTCATTGGCGATGAACGAAGCCTCGTCGTGCTCGTCGTCAGCGACGTAGGCGACGATCGGCTTGCCCGGCCCGGCATCCGTCCAGAGCTTCTTCTCGCGACGGCTCGCATTGCGGGAGATCACCGCGTTCGCGGCCGTCAGGATGGTCTGCGTGGACCGGTAGTTCTGCTCGAGCATGATCGTCGTGGCGTTGGGATAGTCGCGCTCGAACTCCTCGATGTTGCGGATCGTCGCACCGCGGAAGGCGTAGATCGACTGGTCTGCGTCGCCGACGACACACAACTGCCCCGGCGGGAGGTCGGGCGTTGCCGTCCCGACGAGCTCCTTGATGAGGATGTACTGCGCGTGATTGGTGTCCTGGTACTCGTCGACCATCACATGACGGAAACGGCGACGGTAATGCTCCGCGACATCCGGGAAGAGCTGCAGGACCGCGACCGTGCTGGAGATCAGGTCGTCGAAGTCGAACGCGTTGGCACGCCTCAGCCGACGCTGGTACTCGCCATATGCCTCCGCGAGGAGTTCCTCCATGTGGTTTGCGGTGCCGCTGGCATAGGTCTCATGGTCGATGAGGTCGTTCTTCAGGTTCGACACCTGCCCGAGGAAGGACCGGGGCGTGAACTTCTTCGGATCCAGGCTGAGATCGCGGATGACCATCGACATGAGTCGCAGGGAGTCGGCCTGGTCGTAGATCGTGAACGTGCTGCTGACATCAAGCCGCGACGACTCACTGCGCAGGATGCGCACGCATGCGCTGTGGAAGGTCGAGACCCACATTGCTCGAGCCCGTGACCCGACGAGCTCGGACACGCGCTCCTTCATCTCGCCGGCGGCCTTGTTGGTGAACGTGATTGCGAGGATCTGGCCGGGCTGGGCATCGCCGGTGGCCAGCAGGTGCGCAACGCGTCGGGTCAGTACGCGGGTCTTGCCCGAGCCCGCTCCGGCGATGATGAGCAGGCGCCCGCCACGGTGCTCGACGGCTGACCGTTGCGACGGGTTGAGGTCATCGACGAGCCGGCCGATCGCTGGGGAGGTGCCCACGTCGAAAGTCATCTGGGCGTCGCTCACCCCAGCATCCTAGGCAGCCGGGATGACATGCCCACGCGCGTGCCGGTCGGCTAGCGTTGGACCCAGCCCACGATGCTCACCCGCACCCTGGCGGGCACGGATGCCGCAACGACGAGCTTGCCGTCCGTGCCGACCTCGGCAACGACCAGGCTCGTGTAGCGCCTTCCGGGCACGATCGATGCCGAACGGGTGCCGGGGGCGGTGCCGTCGAGTCCGTAGATCCTGAGGCTGCCAGCATCCGGCCCCAGCCCCTTCGACTGGACCCGCAGGATCACACCCGAGACCTTCTTGCCCCGGCGGGGCAGGCCGGCCAGCCCCGTCACGGGACCGATCACCAGGGGCGCCGTGGCATCCAGTTTCGCCTTCACGACGCGGGTCTCCGGAGCACTGCGAACCTTGATGGGCTTGGCATTCAGTGCATAGCCGAGGACTTCCACCCGCAACTGGACAGCAGCCCTCTTCGACGTGATGAAGGTGACCTGACCGCCGGCCAGGGGAACAACCATGACCGCCGATCGCACGCCGCGCTTGGGGAACGCGAAGGTCGCCGTAGCGTCCTTGTCGGAGGCGCCGATCCTCAGGTTCCCGCGCTTGGTCGCCTCACGTGTCGTGATGAGCACCAGCGCCGACGTGGCGTCACCGGGGACACCGGCCAGGCCGACCACTCGTGCCTCGCCCGGTTGAAGGGCGCCCTGAGCAGACGACTCGTATCCCACATCGGAGCCGATCGAGATGAACTCGTCGACCGGGTCCGGCTTGAAGGTGCCGCTCGGCGCCGGGGCGGGCGCTGGGGCGGGAGCCGGGGCTGCTGCGACTGGCGGTGGCTCGTCGCCCATCGGCATGGCCGCACCGGGGATGGCGTCGGTGGTGTTGGGGACGTCGCCCGGTGGGTAGTAGCCCACCACGTCGACCGAAAGGTCGGTCGCGCCTGCTGATGTCGCGAGGGCGATCGTGCCGTCGGACGCGACCGGAACGATGGCAGTGCCGCTGGCATCCATGTTCATCGGCACCTTGGCAACGATCTGGCTCTTCGACTGGCCTGGTGCCCAGATGCGCACATTGGCCGGGGCATTCGAGCCCATCGCGGTGACCTGTACGGCGACGGCAGCGACGCCCGTCTCCGGGATGCCACCCTGGCCGGTGACCTTGACATAGACACGATGGCTGTCACCGCTCCAGCGGTCCTGCTGGATTCGGCACCGCTCGGGAACGCCCACGGCCTTGCGGGTCCCCAGGACATGCACCGGACCGATCGGGATCGCGTCAGCCGCCCGACCGCCGTCCGGAGTGCTGGCACCGCTGTGCGCCGGCTTGCAGTAGGGACCGTCCATCGCAGTGCCATCCCAGAAGGAGGTACGGCCGCTGGCCCCATCCCACGTGAACGAGATGTGGATGTGATTTCGGTGGCAGGTCGTGTCCATGCCTTCCGACGGAGTCGCGAAGCAGCCCTTCAGCTCCGTCCAGCCGCGTTTGATGTCGTAGCCGCGCCAGATCCGGTCGTTCCAGCCGATGTACATGACGCCCAGCCGCATCGCATTGCCGTATGGCACCCCGAACTGGTCCGGGCCGAGCAACCATGCGAGGAAGGTTTCCGCGTTCGCTCTGGACTGGGGGCCGCGGACGCTCGTCATCCAGTCGAGGGCCCGGCCCTCCTTGTGCTCGCTCTGACCGCCGATATCGCAGGCCCGCGAGATCCAGACCGTCTGATCGGCACCGTATGTCGCCTTGATCAGGTCGGCGAGCTTCTGGGTGCCGACCTTCGGGGTCGGGTCGCACTGACCCTGGCCCTCATAGGTCGGCGACACGTCGTAGCCCTCGGGCAACGGCTGGGCAATCGCGGGCACGGCTGCCGGCGGCAGGCCGGTTCCTGGGACGGGCGGCCCGGCCGCCTCACCTGTCCACGTCGAAGGCTGCCAGGCGTCGGCCCCGGTTCGGGCATCCGCGCTCATCGGCAGCGCGAGCGCCACGCCGGAAACCAGGGACAGGCTGACCAGCCCGATCAGGGCACGGCTGCCTGACCGCGCACGGACGCGCGAAGTCAGGGCACGGTGCCCGTGCCGGCGGGGAAGCACAGGCCTACTCTGTCACGGAAGTGACGGATGTTGCGAGTGCGACGCGGAGGCGTCACCGGACAATACGGGACGAAACACCCATGGAGCGTTAGGCCCGGGTGCCGCCCACCCACGACGGCACCGGCCGGGTCGTCCGACCCGAGATCCGGCTGCCCTGAAGGGCACCCAGCATCGCGGCGATCGCCCCGTCCACCGGGAGTTCGGCCGCGTCGTCGGTCGCGTCCTGCGGCCCCGTCATCAGCTCACGCAGCACCGCCGGATCGCCCACCACCCGTACGCCGGACGCCTCGATACGCGTCACCATCTCGCCGGCGATCTCTGCTGCCCTGTCCATCGCCCACTGGGGGGTCTGGAGCCGAGCCTCGTCCGGGTCTGGTGCACGTCCCTCGACCAGGGCCTTGACCATCGCGGCCTGCACCCGGTTCGGATACGCACGCCAGCCCTCGGAACCACCCACCGCGACATTGAGGCGGCGAAGGAAGGCGGCCTCCGCCAGCGTCATCGACCGGTTTGAGACCTCGCCTCGGCGGTCGTAGAGGGTGTCGCGCGGCAGGCCGAGGAGGTCCTCGAAGTTGTGGAAGATGCCCTCGCGCGCGCGGTCATCGACAACGACGACGGTGACGCGATCGGCACCCACGATGCCGGCCCACCTCTCGACCAGGTGGTCGTGCCGATGCCGGCGCCAGAAGATCGTGTTGCGCGTGGCCTCGTCGTCCTGGAACAGCATTCGCCGAAGCCACGGCAGGTACGGCGTCTCGAATCCGGACTTGAGGTTCTGCTGCCATGCGGACGGCAGGATCCGCCCGAGGTTGCGCAGCGTCACCACGACCTGCAGTCGTTCGCGGGTCACGTCATCCGCGATCCGCCGCACCACATCGTCGGCGGACTCAGCGAAGAACTCACTGGAGACCACCGTCGTCCCGCCGTACTCGTGGGCC
>JAPLBU010000186.1:0-4871 GCA_026392575.1 Actinomycetota bacterium
CCCGAAGACCCTCGTGTGGGAACTGGCGAGGTGGCGCAATGCCAGGGCGGAGATGCAAGGTCATACTGCGCCGATCCCGCCCAACAGCATTGAGAAGCCACCGAGCGCCGAACTGCGGCCGGGCCAGCAGGACACCGACTCCCTGCCGGAGTACGAGATCCTCGACCAGCTCCTCGAGGCCTACGTCGCTGGCGACAGCAGCGCGGCCGATCTGGTCGCGATGGGCTTCGACGTCGATCTCGTCGAGCGAATCCTCCGCCTGACCGACCTCGCCGAGTACAAGCGGCGGCAGTACCCGCCCGGCACCAAGATCTCGCTCCGTGCATTCGGGAGGGATCGTCGACTGCCGATCACCTCGCGATGGCGTGAGTCAGCGACCTGAGTCCAGACCGACGATCACCGTGTCGACCACGACCTCGACGCTGACATCGCACGCAGCCGACGTGCTGCTCCACATGCCGAGGTAGAGCATCGGGCCGACCAGCACCGGGATCACTGCGGCGGGATCAATGTCCGCCCGCAATTCGCCTGAGGCGATGCCATCGGCGATGACGGACTGGAGCCGCGCGCGTCTGGGCGCCAGAACGCGGGATTCGACGAGTTCGGCCAGGCCCGGCTGACGACCGGCCTCCGCTGCGGCGTGCATGAGGATCCGACCGCCAACTGAGCCGGGCGTTCGCTGGCGCACACCCGAGAGGACGTTGACCAGCCGATCGCGGACGGGCCCGGGCGCGGGCGGTGGCGGCAGGTCGTCGTTGAGCCGCGCCAAAGCCCCCACGAGCAGTTCGTCCCGGGTCGGGAACCTGCGGTAGACGGTGGTCTTCGCGACGCCGGCCCGAAGGGCCACCGCCTCCAGTGAGAAGCCCTCGAAGCCGCCCTCGGCGAGCACGGTCAGCGCCGCCGAGGTGATCTCCTCGTCGATGCGTTCGTCGCGAGGCCGACCCTTGCGTGCAGGCGCATCCACCACCGGGGCACCGGTAGCCGACATCAGCCTTGGGCTTCCTTCTCCGGCTGATCCGGCACGACGTACTCCTGCGACGCCTCGTCGCGGTAGTTCGCGATCTCCTCGCGCACGAGGGCATCCGCGGGATCCGCGGGTGCCCCCACGGCACGATCGCCCTTCTCCGGCGGGGTGATCTGCGGCAGCAGGAAGAAGACGAGCAGCCCGGCGATCACGATCATGGCCAGCGAGATGTAGGACGTGACGTGCGAGGCACTGAGGAAGGCCTCGTATGCACCCGCACGGAGCATGTCGATGACGGCCGCCGGGGCGCCCTGAGCAGCGGCCTGGTCGAGGATGAAGTCCGCCGCGACGATGGACTCCGTCGCTGCCTGCCTCGCCGCATCCGGGAACGACGGCGGCACCTTGTCGATCACCGATGTCAGGTTCGCGGCGTACTGATTGGCCAGAACGGTCCCGACGATCGCGACGCCCAGTGCACCTGCCACCTGGCGGACGGTGTTCTGCACGGCCGAGCCGGCACCGGCTCGCGCCAGCGGCAGGACGTTCTGCAGGACGGTCGATCCGGGGGCAATGACGTTACCCATGCCGAAGCCGAAGATGAAGAACACGAGCAGCACCCCCCACAGCGGCGCATCCATAGAAACGCGAGCGAGCAGGAGCATGGCGACGGCCACGAACACTAGGCCGGTCGTCATGACGGTGCGGTAGCCGAACCTCTTCACCATGGCCGCGCTACGGGGTGCGGCGATGAGCTGCCCGATGGCGAACGGCAGGAAGCACAGCCCGGCCGTCAGCGTCGAATAGCCACGCAGGATCTGCAGATAGAAGGGAAGGGAGAAGGTCACGCCGGACATTGCGAAGAAGGCCAGGCTGACAGCCGAGAGGCTCACGGCATACCCGCGGTTGCGGAACAGCGAGACGTCGAAGCTCGGGTGATCACTACGCGCCTCGAGCCACAGGAACAGCGCGATGATGAGAACGCCGAATGTGATCGGCCAGATGACGGATGGGGCGAGCCAGTTCTTCGTCGCCGATGCGTTGATGATCCCGTAGACAAGGAGCACGAGCCCCGTCGCAGACATGACGAGCCCGACAAGGTCGAGCTTGCGCGGGTGCGGGTTGCGAGTCTCCGGAACGACACGCACGATCCCGATCACTCCGAGGATGACTATCGGGACGTTGATGAGGAAGACCGAGCCCCAGTCGTTGCCCGTGAGCCAACTGCTCCACTCCGGGTGCTCCAGCAGGATGCCGCCGAGCACCGGACCGAGCGCGACGGCCGCGCCGACCGCACCGGCCCACGCGCCGATGGCCTTGCCTCGCTCGTGCGGGGGAAAGACGACCGTGATGATGGCCAGCGTCGTCGGAAGCACTGCTGCACCGCCGACGCCCATGAGGGCCCGGAAGCCGATCAGCATTCCCGGAGTGGTGGCGAAGGCGCACGCGAAGGAGGCGAGTCCGAAGAGCACCAGCCCGATGATCAGGACCTTCTTGCGCCCGTACTTGTCACCGAGGATGCCCCAGGTGAACAGCAGCGAGGCGAATACCAGGATGTAGGAGTCGATCGACCACACGAGCTCGCTCTGGGTCGCCCCGAGGTCTCGTTGGATGGTTGGCAGGGCGATGTTCAGCACGGTGTTGTCGAGAACGACGATCAGCAGGCTGACCACCAGGACTCCGAGGATCGCCCAGCGTCTGGGGTGGCCCTCCCCCGATGTCATCCAGGTATTCGACGGCACATTCGCTCCCATCACCGATCCGACTTGCGCATCTATTCCGAGACGGAACCGTAGCGTATCTACGCGCAACGGGCATGTCGGGTAGGCGGCAGGCGCCGGCGCATGTCATCATGTGCGTGTCCGGGGACTCCGCCATGGAGCCTCGAGATGGGAGAACAAGATGTCCTGCTACGGCATGCCCCAGGGCCGACGCGTCACGATGCGCGATCTAGCTGAGGCCACCCGACGTGGCGAGAAGTGGCCGATGATCACGGCCTACGACGCCCTCACCGCACGAATCTTCGACGAGGCTGGCATCCCTGCCCTCCTCGTCGGCGACTCTGCCGCGATGGTCGTGTACGGGCACGACTCAACCCTGCCGGTGACCGTCGACGAGCTCATGCCGCTCGTCCGGGCTGTCGTCCGCGGCGCACCACGCGCTCTCGTCATCGCCGATCTGCCGTTCGGCTCGTACCAGTCGTCCCCCGCCCAGGCCATGGAGACAGCCGCGCGGTTCATGAAGGAGGGCGGTGCACAGGCCGTCAAGCTCGAAGGCGGAGCCCACATGCTGCCGCAGGTCGAGACACTCGCGAATTCCGGCGTCCCGGTGATCGGCCATCTGGGCCTGACCCCGCAGTCGGTCAACGTGCTCGGTGGCTACCGAGTGCAGGGCCGTGGCGAATCGGGCGAGATGCTGATGCGCGACGCCAAGGCCATGGAGGCCGCCGTGGCGTGTGCCGTGGTTCGCGAGGTCGTGCCCGCGGAACTGGCCGCGCGTGTCAGCGAGGTGCTCACCATCCCGACCATCGGCATCGGTGCCGGGTCGGGCACGGACGCCCAGGTCATCGTCTGGCAGGACCTCGTCGGACTCACCGATGGACCCGCGCCCCGCTTCGTCAAGCGGTACGCCGACGTGCGCACCACGATCGCCGATGCGGTGTCACAGTGGGGCTCCGACGTCGCCTCCGGCGCCTACCCCGCGCCGGAGCACGAGTACAGCTGAGGTTCGGTCCCTATACGTCGGTCTTAGTGACGCTAATCTCCGGGGCTCGCTTCGCTCACTCCTCGGCTAGACGTCGGTCTCATGGACGCTAGCCTCCGGGGCTCGCTTCGCTCGCTCCTCGGCTAGACGTCGGTCTTACTGACGCTAGCCTCCGGGGCTCGCTTCGCTCGCTCCTCGGCTAGACGTCGGTGACCCGGATTCCGGCGTGCACCTTGTAACGCCGGTTCATCGAGATCAGGTTCGCCGTCATTCCCTCGACCTGACCGGCATTGCGCAGTCGGCCGCCGAAGATGCCGCGAATCCCGGGGATGCGATCGGCAAGAGCCTGCACGGTGTCGGTCGCCTCACGATCATCACCCAGGACCAGGACATCAGTGTTGATCGCATCGACCGACTCGTCGAGGAGCAGGACAGCCGAGATGTGATGGAAGGCCGCAACGACGCGACTGTCCACGAGGATTCCCGCCGCCTGCTCTGCCGCCGAACCCTCCTCGACCTGGAGTGCGAACGCACCCTGCTTGTCGAAACCGAGCGGATTGACGCAGTCGACGACGATCTTCCCCGCCAACTCCTGCCGCAATGAATCCAGAAGCGAGGCATGCCCATCCCACGGCACGGCCACGATGACCAGATCGCACGAACGCGCGCACTCGTCATTCGACAGACCCACGACGCCGAGGCCGATCTCCGCAGCGATTCCGGCGGCGCGTGAGGCGTCGCGCGAACCGATGGCGACCTGCTGCCCCGCGAGTGCCAATCGTCTGGCTAATCCGCGGCCCTGCTCGCCCGTCCCTCCGAGCACGCCGACACGGAGTGCGGAGACATCGGGGAGGACAGGGGTATCTGCTGCGTTCGTCTGCTCGGTCACGGTCCGCGATCCTGCCACACTTCACTGATGGCCGCCCCCGCAGACCAGCCGACACCGCGCTGGTTCGCGCGCATGCGGCTCGACACGACACCGCTGCGAGCATCGCGTGACTTCCGGCTGATCTTCGCAAGCGGGCTGGTCACCTACCTCGGTTCGATGATCACGTACGTCGCTCTGCCCTTCCAGGTAGCGCACCTGACCGGCTCGTTCGTTGCCGTCGGTCTCATCGGCCTCGCCGAGCTCGTCCCACTGATCATCTTCGGGCTCTACGGCGGCGCGCTCGCCGACTCGGTCGATCGGCGCGTGATGGTCATCGCA
>JAPLBU010000186.1:4936-6115 GCA_026392575.1 Actinomycetota bacterium
GACTCATCGTCACCGTGCTTCTCATCAACAGCCTGCTGCCGTCACCGCAGCTCTGGGTTCTGTACGCGATCGCCATGATGCTCGCTGCCGTCGATGGACTCCAGCGACCGTCACTCGACGCGATGATCCCGCGCGTCGTCGCCCACGACCAGCTCGCCGCCGCGAGTGCTCTGACGTCGTTGCGCTGGCAACTGGGCAGCATCGTCGGCCCAGCCATCGGTGGCCTGCTGCTCAGCGCAGGTGGGGCAGCGATGGCTTACGGCGTCGATGTCATGACGTTCGCAGGATCCATCGTGCTGCTGTGGCGTCTCAGCAGCATCAGGGTCGAGGGCGATCACGATCGGCCGACACTTCGGCACATCGGCGAAGGCATCAGCTACGCGTGGAGTCGCAAGGACCTGCTCGGCACATACGCCGTTGACCTCATCGCGATGGTGTTCGCCTTCCCCTACGCCCTGTTTCCCTTCCTGGCCGAGGACCTTGGGGGGGCATGGACCCTCGGACTCCTCTATTCCGCTGGCGCTGTGGGGTCCCTCGTCGTCACCCTCACGAGTGGGTGGACGCGATCCGTCCACCGGCACGGACGAGCCATCGTGTTGGCCGCTGCCATGTGGGGGGTGGGCATAGCACTCGTCGGCGTTGCGCACTCCCTGGCCTGGGTGCTGGTGTTCCTTGCCATTGCCGGCGGTGCCGACATGATCAGCGGCATCTTTCGCGGAGCCATGTGGAACCAGACGATCCCCGACGATGTGCGCGGGCGAATGGCGGGCATCGAGTTGCTCAGCTACTCAATCGGTCCGCTACTGGGCCAGGTGCGCAGCAGTGCAGCTGCATCGCTCACGTCGTTGCGCATGTCGTTCATCAGTGGCGGCGTGCTGTGTGTTGTCGGGGTCGGCATCGCAGCGTTCGCACTTCCATCGCTGTGGCGCTACGACGAACGCACGAGTCCGCATGCACAGCAACAACGCGAACAGCGACGAGAACGCGACGCAACGTAGTCGGCACGCATACCACGCGTTCGACACGCGGAGTCGCTTCGGCGCGAATGGCTTTGTTTTTTGTGCAATGCTCTGTCAGAGTTGTAACCAAGGAACGCTGCAACGGTGCAGTGTTCCACGACACGGGAGGCAACGTGGCGGTCGCAAAGAAGACTGCACGCAAGGCGCCGGCCAAGAAGGC
>JAPLBU010000090.1 GCA_026392575.1 Actinomycetota bacterium
ACGACGATGACGGCGATGCTCACCCATAGGACCACGAGGGCGGGACGACGTCTGCTCACCCGTGAATCCTACCTTTCAGCCACGCCCTGGTGAGCAACGGCAAGGGGCCCCGGTCCGCTCTGGCGGACCGGGGCCTCTGCCTTCTCCGACGGTGTCGGGATTGGCCTTTCTGCGGTGCGAACTACTTGCGAGCTCCCACCAGTTGCTTGCCGGCACCAGCCGCACCAAGCACGCCCACCGCGATCATCACGAGGGCCCACATGGGCACGCTGGGAGCCTGCGAGCCGTCACCAGCAGGAACAGCCGCTGGCACGGTGGCAGCCTCAGGGGCTGCGACCGTCGCAGCCTCGACAGGACTCACGACTACGGCAGGTTCCACCACAGTCACGGGAACTCCGCAAGCACCCTGCGTTGCACCGGCAGGAGTCTGCGCGGCAATGGCCGCCGCGACTGCCGCGACTGCCGACGTGTTGGCAGTGAAGGCAGCATCCTTAGGGGTAACGCCGGTGCCGGTGACGTTCACGTTGTACGTCGCAACAGCGTTTGTCACGCCGTCAACCAAGCACAGGTCAACCGAGCCGCTTGCAGCTGCAGTCGCACTGTAGGAAGCGGGGCCAGCTGCTGTCGCTGGGACCACTGGTACTACCGGGGTCGGTGGATCGCATGGACGATCCTCACCACGGTCGCCCTGAACGCCCGGCTCGCCCTGAACGCCCGGCTCGCCCTGGATGCCCGGGTCGCCCTGAGCGAACTTCACATCATTGCGAAGCTTCGCGGACTGAAGGGTCGCGGCCGAAGAGGTATCCGTGGGGATCTCCTCACAGATTGTGGGAGTTGGATCCCCACAATCACCACGGTCGCCCTGAACACCCGGCTCGCCCTGAACACCCGGCTCGCCCTGAACACCCGGCTCGCCCTGAACACCCTGCGTCAGGTTCCACTTGTCACTGTCGTTCTCGCGCGTCTTGACAGAGTTCTCGAAACCCTCGAGGCACTCTTCGCTGTTCCATGCGGGACCACGGTCGCCCGGCTCGCCCTGAACACCCTGAATGCCCTGCGGGCCCTGAATGCCCTGAACACCCTGAATGCCTTGCGGGCCCTTGCAGGTGCCCTTTTCACTGGACCCAGGATGATCCTTATCGGGGGTCCAAGAACCGCCGGACGCCACGCACTTCTGCTTATGGGTGGTGTCTGCAGACGCGGCGGGTGCGAGGCCGAGGCCTACCAGCCCCGCCAGCACCAATGAAAGTGAGGAGACCAGCGCGAGCAGGCGCCACGTGCGCGGCTTGCGATTGGTCTCATGAGTTGCTGTCCTTCCAGGCATTTCGGCCCTCCAATCAGGAGACACAGGATGTGACACCTTCAGATTGATCCTCGAAACGCCGACGAAGCAGGCTGAAATCGGTCATTTGCCCGGACACGACGGCCATTGTCCGTACTTGCACAGTCTTCGCAGTACTTCTGCCGTCATTGGGAACAGACGAAGGCCCCGGTCCGCTTTCGCGGGCCGGGGCCTTCGTTCAGCCGATCAGATCGGCATGTCGTATTCCGTCAATCCCAACCCTACTTGCGGGCTGCGAGGATCGACTTGCCAGCGAACCCTGCACCGAGCACACCCACCGCGATCATCGCGAGGGCCCACATCGGCATTCCGGGAGCCTGCGAGCCGTCACCAGCAGGCACGGCGGCCGGCAGGGTGGCAGCTGCGGGAACCGCAACCGTGGCGGGAGCCGGAGCGGCAACCGTGGCGGCTGCCGGAGCGGCAACCGTGGCGGGTGCCGCAACAACTACAGCCTCGACGACGGGCACCGTCGCTACGACGATCGGAGCGTCAGGCACGCAGGTGGTGCAGCCCGGATCCACCGGCGGCGGAGTCACGCAGTCGCCAGCGACCAGGTTCTGGCCTGCGGGGCAGGTCGGAGCGATCGTGACGGGCTTCTCGCAGATCGTGCCCGGCTTGACCGGAGTCCGCGACTCGGACGCAAGCTCGCCAGACGGCGGGAAGTAGCCGGCCGGGCAGAAGTAGTCGTAGACGGGAACGGCCGGGACGATCAGGTCGGGGCATGAGGGCTTGGGGCCGTCGTGCTCGCCGCACTCCTCCTTCTCCTTGTGCCACTTCTTCTCGTGCTCGTTCTTCGAGCGGAGGGCGTCGTCATCCACCGGCAGATCGATCACGGCGGTGTCGCAGAACCACACCTTGACGGAGTCCGCCTTCTTCACGCAGGGCTCCGTTGGCTGAGACGGAACCACGATCGAGGGACTGCCCCCGCTACCAGCGGCCTTGCACTCCCACTTGCCGTCATCCCACTTCCACTCGCCTGGCTTCGTGCACTCGGTTTCTTCGGTGATGGGGTTGTCCGTCGAGGTGTAGCCCGCGGGGCACTGGTACTCAAACGTTGCCTCGACGGGGAGCGTGCATTCGTTAGAGCCGGTGGGGCCAGTCCACCCTTCGGGGCAGGTGTACGAAACGGGGGTCTCCCCGGGCTCGGCAACGGCCGTAGCCGTACCTTCGCAGAGACCGGTGACGTCGTTCAGCACGTATCCCGTGGGACAGACGCTCGGCGCAGCTGCTGAGGCCGGGGAGGCCATCAGGCCGGCGGCGAAGCCCATCAGGATCATGCTCAGCGAAGCCATCAGGGCCAGCACCTTGAAGCTGGCACCTGCCTTCGCAGTCTTGTTTCGATTCATTTCAAACCCCCAACTAGGGACAGACGGATTACGACTGACCCAGAGTGAAGGTAAGAGGTAGGCAAAATCAACGCCGATCCGGTCAATTGCCCATATACAGCGTTCATTGACCGGATAAGGCGGAACTCCTCCGACATAGGGAAAACCCGCCGGATAACCGGCGGGCTGTCCCGAGTGGTCGGCTAGGAATCAGCCGACATTGGCGTCCAGCATGCCCCGCATGCCGGCCAGCCGAACCGCTTCCCTGCGCCCCCCGACGCCGAAGAAGCGGTAGATCGCCATGGTCTCCTGGCGGACGGTGGACTCACTGAAGCCCACCCGCTTGGAGATCTGGGAGTTCGTGAGGCCCTTGGCCATCAGGCCCAGGATCCGCAGCTGCCGGTCCGACAGGACCCCAGGGGCCGGCCGGCGAGCAGCGTGCGCGGCACCATCATCTGCACCAACGCCCTCGACGAGGGACAGGCTCGTGACGGGGAAGCCGCCGTTGCGGTCGTCGCGCTCGAGGCTCGAGAGCGCCTTCTCCGGACTCGCGGCGACACTGGTCAGCAGTGACAGATAGAGGGCAAGGACGGCCGCGACACCGGTGACATCGGCCCGCAGGGTGTCCTCCGCTGGGGTGGCGGTGAAGGTCAGCTGCACCGCGCCGACACGCTGGCTGGGCAGGCTCAGCGGCCAAACAGCCATTGGCTCGTATGGGGTTTCCTTGCTTCCCATCCACGGGTAGCGCTCCTCGACCATCTCAACGGAGTCGAGGATGACGGCCTCACCGGTGCGGACGGCATCGCTCATCGGGGACGAGTCCCACAACGACAGGGTCTTGTATGCCTCGAGCGACTGGGGCGACATTCCGAAGGCGCCCACGGCGTGCAGCGAGCCATCGGCACCGAACAGCGAGATCACCGCGGCGCGCGGCTTGTGCTCGTTGAGCAGGTTGAGGACCAGGTGCTGCGAGATCTGGTCGCAGGTCGGACGGGTCATGAGGAAGCGGACGATGTCGAGCATCGCGCGCGAGTTCATGACATCGTCGCGACGGCGCTGATATGCCGCCCTGGCCTTCGCGTCGGTGCTTTCGACCTGATCGCTCATCACGTGCCTCCCGCTTCAGATGACCCGATCGGGCCATCCCCCCAGCGCCCCAGATGACCGAGCGGCCATCAGTGGATCTTGACTGTTCAGTTGACTTGACCGAGCAAACGGTCATGTCGATTTGGCACCTAAACGGGCTTTCATGCGCGACCGCCCTCAGAGCATGACACATGACCGGATGACCAGTCAAGTCATTTGCCTGACCAGTCATCTGACCAGAAGAGCCACTCCGGTAGCCACCGGTCATTGGCCGGGAGCACTTCAGCGACCTCAGGAAATGTGAGGGAGAGACCCACGCGCCTGCGGTCGTCAACCAGCTCGATGTCGGGGACATTTCCCTGTGGAAAAGTCCATATACGTGCAATGTCCGGTTTATGCACGGGCATTTGTCCGTTTTTACCTAGACCTCACACTTTGATCCCACCTAGTTTCACCAACCTGCGAACTGCTCAATGCGACATCGAGCAGCCAGCGGCGGTCGCGTTAGACCGGTGACAGCCAACGGGTGGAGTTCCAATGCAGCAGCAACCAAGGCGACAGCACTGCCTGTCCGGGTTCGGGCAGGTGGCCGCAAGCGCGGTCATGTGCGCGGCCCTGATCGGCGTGAGCCTGATGCTCGCCGCCCCAGCGCGTGCCGCGATCACGGCCGTGTCCCCGTCCGCCACGTCCGTGACGACCACGGTCGGCGCGCCCATCACTGACGTCACGTTCACGACCGCCGGCGTGCCGCCCGGCACACCGATCACCTTCGCTCCCGTCGGCGCCCTGCCGGCCGGCCTTGCGCTGGACCCCACCGCCGGCACGCTGACGGGCTCCCCAACAGCAGCGGGCAGCTTCTCGATCACGGTTACCGCGACGGACCCTGGTCCCGATCTGACGGTGACGACGGACGACACAACCGTCACTTCCCCGGTGGTGACGGTCAACGTCGCCGGGCTCACCCCGACCGTGCAGCCCCCAGTCGTCGGCGTCGTCGGCGTCGCGCTGACGACCGCGACGCTCACGACCGTCGGGTTCCCACCAGCAGCAACGCCCACGTTCGCCGTGACGCCCG
>JAPLBU010000192.1:0-405 GCA_026392575.1 Actinomycetota bacterium
AGGGTGTTGTCCCAGAACCACCATCCCGATCGGTATGACCAGACCCTTCAAGTCCACTTCCTCGGCCAGGTGCTGAAGTTCCTCAGCACCCGCGGGAGGAGGCTCGCTTGCGGCGCCCATCCACTCAACGAAGACGGGATAGGGGTTATGAGGGGGGAGCAGGGCGCGCGGAATCTCGTTGCGCCGACCGACTGAGCCGACGTGAGTACCGGCGGCAATCCAGCTTGCGTCGATCACGGGCGATACGGCGTCGGTGCAGCAGCACACCACATCGGCGCCAATCACCGCCCCCTCGACCGAATCCACCGCACGAGCGCGAGCATCGAGACCTGCCACGGCAGCGGCCTTGGCGCCGTCCCGCGACACCACGCGGATGTCCGTCCAATCTCGGACTGAACCAATCGC
>JAPLBU010000192.1:433-1500 GCA_026392575.1 Actinomycetota bacterium
GATCCACGGCCAGCGCGGATGCGCGGGCCGTTCGGATGGCCGTGAGGGCGGCGGCCTGGATGATGGCGATAGGTGTTCCAGTGGCTTGGTCAAACGAGACGACGACTCCCTGGTGGCTGGGCAAGCCCGCGGCGTGATTGCTGGCGTAGACAGTCAGGAGTTTGGCTGCCAGTCCCAGCCCGGGGACATATCCGGGCATGAGGCCGAGGAAGCCATCGGCGCTGCCCAGTGTGGTTCGACCCGGCACGACGCATGTCCCGGACGCAATAGATGAGAGTGCGGTTGCGAGGGCGGGCCGCAAATCATGCCCGGCAAGTAGATCCCGGACGTCAGCATCTGTGAGGTAGGTCATCCTTCCTGGTGAAGGCAGGGGCGAGTGACCGGTGGCTGTCATCTGATCACTCGGCGCCCCCACTCCAGGCGCACCCCGCCTGGAGGGGAACCTGGCCCGATGAAGTGGCAGTCGAAGTGAAGTTCGGTGACGACGATCGAACCGCGCGACACCATCCGCACAACGGCGATTCGCGAATGCCCCTGCTGCTGACTCAGGTCATGCTCCTGGATGAATGAGTCGACAAGGAGCCGGATCGATTCCCGTCCGACGTAAGCCGCATGCGGATCACCCATGTCGACGAAACGACCGTCCTCGGTGAAAAGGTTTGCGACAGCAAGGGGATCACCAGTATTCATAGCGCGAATCTGCTCGCGCATGACTGCCTCGAAGCGACGGTCATCCTCCACAACTCTCCCCAATGCCGGTCGTCCGTGGCGCGGCTCCGCCTGCCACTGACTCGTTGGCCGAACGCTCGTTCAAGATAAGGTATATCTGGACTGATGAGCCGTCAAGGCGGCGCTGGAGTGACGTCTGGCCGTGACGCGTCGGCGAAGGCGGAGGTCGTCACACGAGGATTGTGCGCCACGCGCGCGACCGGTACGGTACTTGAACGGACGTACAATCAGAAGTCTGCCGAGAGGTGAGCGAGTGGCGACAACAGATGCAGTCCTCGTGGAAGTTGTTGACGACGTCGCCTTGATAACCATCAATCGACCCGAGAAGCTGAACGCGC
>JAPLBU010000233.1 GCA_026392575.1 Actinomycetota bacterium
GTTCACGAGGTAGGGGATCCCGGCAGTCATGGCGCGGTCGATGGCCGGGCCGATCTGGGCGGGATCGGTCACCGTTTCACCACCACCACCGAGGGCGATCACGACCTCGTCGTACGGCGTGGGTGACAGGTCGGTGATGACGTCGTATCCGTAGAGCATGCGCATCGGCTGCTTCTCTAGCCCCCAGCCCGCATTGTTCCCGACGATCATCACCGCGGGAATGCGGTGACGGACGAGGGAGTCGACGTCCATGAGCGAGAAGCCGGCGGCGCCATCACCCATCAGCAGGAATAGCGGAGACTGCGGATGGACGAGCCCAGCGGCCAGCGCGTAGCCGGGCCCGGTACCGAGACAGCCGTAGGGACCGGGGTCCAGCCACCGGCCAGGCAGCTCAGGCTCGATGTATCGACCGGCGAAGGAGACGAAGTCGCCGCCGTCACCGATCACCACGGAATCCGCAGTCAGCCGGGGAATCAACTCGCCGTAGATGCGCGCCGGGTGGATCAGCGGGTTCTCACTGCGCAGATCGCCCTGGTCGGCGGCAATGGCCGCCACAGCAGCCGCACGGAGTGACGACACCCATGCTGCATCGGCAGCGGGCCCGTCTGCCAACGCGGCGAGGATCTCGCCCAGGTCTCCTACCAAGGAGCACGCGACGGTGCTGGCGTTCGAGCGCTCGCTCTCGGCATCCACGATGTGGATCACCTTCGCGGGCGGGTCACCGAAGCTGCCATAGCCCAGACGAAAGTCCAGGGGCGTTCCGACGACGATGACGACGTCAGCGCCCTTGAACGCCAGCGAGCGGGCCCGCGTCACGACGTGCGGATCGGCCGGCGGGATCACACCGCGACCCATCCCGTTCGCGATCACCGGCAGGTTTCGCGAGGAGACCAGCGCTCGCGCCTCCTCCACTGCATCGCCCATCCACACGCCGCTACTCAGGATCAGCACGGGATGTGCAGCGTCGGCGAGCAGAGCCCGCGCCGTCGCGATCGCATCGGGGTCGGGTGAGGCACCGCGATCGACAATCGCCGAAGCGCGTTCGGTGCGCGGTGCGGGGGCGAAGATCACATCGATGGGAATGTCCCAGAACACCGGTCCGGCGTGCGCCGAAGCTGCGAGGTTGAATGCCCGGTCTCCGTCGGCCCGGATCGCGTTGACGTCGTGTGTCGTCCAGGCTGCCTTGGTGATCGGCTCGAGGATCGGCGGCTGGTCGAGCTCCTGCAGGGCCCCCTGCCCCCACCGTGAGTCGGGTGACCGCCCGCCCAGCACGACCATGGGCGTGCCATTGAAGTACGCCGTGGCTATGCCGCTGACCACATTCGTGACGCCCGGTCCGGCCGTGACGGCGGCGAACCCCGGGGTGCGGGTCAGCCGCCCGGTCGCCTCCGCTGCGAACACGGCGCTCTGCTCGTGGCGCACATCGACGAGTCGCAGCGGTCCACCCTGCTCGGCCTCGCGGCGGTCCGGCACCGCATCGACCCTTGTCCTGCCGCCGACCGCGGCATCGTAGACGGGGAA
>JAPLBU010000154.1 GCA_026392575.1 Actinomycetota bacterium
CGCTTCGCCGACTTCAGCACCATCACCCGCTCGCGGACCCTGCCGGGTCCCACCGATGTCGGCATGGAGGTCTACGACACCGTGCGAGCCCTCTACAACGCCCTCGGCCTGCAGCGGGTCCGCATCCGGCTCGTGGGAGTGCGGATGGAAGGGCTCGTCGAGGCACAGGATGCGCCCCACCAACTGCTCCTCGGTGAACCGGAGCACGGACGCCGGGAGGCCGAGGTGGCGGTGGACACGCTGCGGGCCCGCTACGGGTCAGATGCGGTCCGGCCAGCACGCCTGGTCAGCCCGGATCGGCGGGAGTGATGGCCGCGCCACGCAACAATCCGGGGTACGGGTTTCCCTTTGCGGGGATCATGCCTATTCTTGGAACGATCCCGCATGGGCGGGTCCGGCGAAAGGGGGTTCCTCATGCCGCTCTCAGAGCATGAGCAGCGTCTGCTCGAGCAGATGGAGAAGGCCCTCTACGCCGAGGATCCCAAGTTCGCCACGAGCCTGCGCTCGGCCCCCGGTGCCCGTGCGGCCCGAGGCCGCGCCGCGCTGGGCGTGCTGGGCATCATCGCCGGCCTTGGCCTCCTCCTTGTCGGTGTCGGCACCACGATCATCGCCCTCGGTGTCCTGGGCTTCGTCGTCATGCTGGTCGGCTCCGTGATCGTCTACTCGGCCTTCGGTGCTCGCCCGGCCGAGGACGTGGCCAGCCCCGAGAACCCGCCCTCCCAGGGCTCGGCCAAGGCGCCCGGCTTCATGGACCGGATGGAAGACCGCTGGCGTCGTCGCTCGGACGACGGCCAGCAGTAGGCCGCAACCCGGGTCTGCCAGCGAACCCGGTCGCGCAACTCCCTCGACACCGTCCGCATGTCCTCCCGGATCGCACCCGACCGCTCGGCCGACCCTGTGCCGGGGCTCGGTGCATACCGCGCCTGCTCGACCTCCCGGCGCAGTCGGCGCAAGGCCGACGCTGCCGGTTCGCCCATCCCACGTGACAGTCGTTCGGCCGCCTGACGTGGCGTGCTGGCCGGCGACCATGGCTGACCCAGATCGATGGCGAGATCGCCGATCTCATCCCAGGCACCGGCCGCCGCCGTCGCGGTGTCGCGGGTGTGCAGCCGTCGTCGTCGCCGCACCAGTCGTCGGACCGCCGGGACGGCGAGCAGAGCCAGGCCAACCACCGCCAGCGCTGCCGCGATCGCGGTGACCGGGAACGTCGGGCCGGTGGGCTGATCGGCAAGCCCTGCATCGAAACCCTCGTTGTCCAGAACGCCGCGTGTCGAGTCGGCTGCGGGCGTCGTGCTTGATCCGGGTGTCCGCGCGTAGGTCGGCGTGAGGACCGTGCCACCCGACCGCGGGGTCGGCTCGAAACGTGCCCACCCGACACCGTCAAACCACAGTTCCGGCCACGCATGGGCATCGCGGACGGTGACCCGCCAGGTGCCATCCGCATCCCGGGAGCCCTGCGTGAACCCGACCACCACCCGCGACGGGATGCCCAGGGTCCGGGCCATCGTCGCCCTCGCCCCGGCGAACTGCTCGCAGTACCCGATCCGATCGGTCAGGAACTCGGCGATGTAGTCGGCGCCCGCACCACTGCGCACGGAGGTGCTGTAGGTGAAGCCGCCATCCCGCGTGAACCAGCGCTGCAGGGCGATCGCCTTGTCGTAGGGCGTCTTCGCGTCGGCCGTGACCTCGGCGGCCAGGCGGGCGATCTGCGGCGACAGTCCACTGGGCAGGCTCAACTGCGGCCACAGCCCGCCGGTGGGGGCCGAGGCATCCCGAAGTCGACCGGAGTCGATGCCCGGGTCGAGCGCGGCGGCCCGGTAAGACAGGCCGGTCGCTGGCGTCTGTATCGAGAATGCGATGCCGGTGGCGGGATCCATCCGCCAGTCGGTGCCGAGTCCGGACAGGTCGTCGACCCCGGCTACGGGGTAGGGCATCGGCAGGTAGGTGTTGGCCAGACCGGCCACCGTGATGTCGTAGGGGACGGACCCGTCTGGCGAGATGCCGTCGGCGGCCGTGTCGGCCAGGGCGGTGTCGAGTACCGGCCCTGGCAGCGGCACGCCGGCATCCCGGCCCGTGCCGAGTCCGGGGCGGGCACGCCAGGTGGTGCCGTCGAAATCCTCAAGCACGCTGACCCGGAGATAGGACGGTGTCGTGGCGCGGGTGCGGTAGCTCAGTACGGCGGTATCTGTGGCCTGCAACAGATCGCGCCGCATGGATACCAGCGGGTCGAGGATGACCGTGCCACCGTCGGCGGACGTGCCGCTTTCGGCGCCGATACCGCTCTGCCAGACCGGGACCGTGCGCCCGGGCAGCACGACGGCGAGTACGCCCGCCACCAGGATGACGGCCAGTCCGGTGCGGCGGGCCCGGGCGGATAACCCGCTCAGCGGTGTCGTGGCTGCCTGCCGGCTCCATCGGTGGATGTAATCGCGTTGATCGGCCGCGAGGATGAGCAGCCAGCCGATCGCTGGCAGGGGAAAGGCCCACCATGGGGCTCCGGTCGCGAGCATCAATGCGGGGGACAGGTACAGCGCCAGCAGCGGAAGGCCGGCGAGCAGGGGCGCACGAACCGAGACGAACAGGGTGTCGGTGGCCATGGCGACAAGCCCCACTCCGGCCACGGCCAGCAGGATCAGGCCAGGGAAGGTCGTGACGGGTGCGGCGAATATCTGCGCATCCTGCAGGCCCTGCTGAAGCAAGGACCGCAGTACATCCCATGCCGGTGATGTCGGCACGATCCGCGCCCATGCCTGCGGTGCGGCGTACATCGCCGTCAGCGTCATCACGAGGCCGAGGGCCTGCGTCAGTGGAACGAACGGGATGGGCATGCCCAGGCCGCGGGTGAGTGCACCGATGAGTGCGATCACCGCGATCATGACGACTGCGGGTGCGAGCCAGGCGAAGCCCCTGAACAGAGGTGCTAGGCACATCGACGCCAGCAGCACGGCTACCGCTGCCACCGCGGTGTCCGAAAGGCGAGCCCGCTCGCGCACCACGTCCCAGGTGTTCATCGCACGGCTCCGGCCGGGGTGGCGATCCGATTCCAAGCGTCGGCGACGGGTGTTGCCCGGTGCCACGGGGAGACTCGCCAGCCCAGCGATCGCAGGTGTTCAGCCGGCCCGGGATCGAGCAGCAGGCAACCCGCGAATCCCGATCGGACGGATGTCTGCGAAGGCCTCCAGGACGCGGTCGGTCCCGGCGCTCGAGGCGTGCTGTGCCTGTGCGAGCACCCGCCCGCTCGTCGTCAGCACGACGACCCGCCAGCCTTGTCGCAGGAAGTGCATGGCCACGCTTGCTGATGCGGAGACGGCCCACTCGAAGGTTGATGCCGACCCGGTGCCGTGGTGCGCACTGATGCGGTCGTCAAGGACGACGGTGACGGCGGCGTGCCATGCCTGCTCCTCGCGGCGAACCATGAGCTCACCCTGGCTTGCGGTGGCGCGCCAGTGGATGTGCCGGATGTCGTCACCGGGGCGATGCTCACGCGGCAGCAGGTCGTCTTCGCCTCGCGCTGCCAGCGAGCGGAGCATCGTGTCGTTGTGTCCGCCGGGCGTCATGCTGGCGCCGCCGC
>JAPLBU010000409.1 GCA_026392575.1 Actinomycetota bacterium
GCCCTCTCAAGACAGAACTTCTCTTCACCCGGATTCTCGGTGACAGCGGCAAACCACAGCCACGCGACCTCATACTCGGGGTCCAGAGTCAGCGCTTCGGCAAGCAATACGCGTGCGTCGTCCGCATCGCCGGCCTCTGCCGCGGCTATTGCCTGGCGGGTGCGTTCCGCTGCGAAAACCTGGTCTGCCATCAGGAACTCCGCTCGGTCGTGTTCAGGCGCATGCGAGCAGCACGGCGGTCGGTGCCCTCATCCCCGGCTCCTCACCCACGGTCCACCTCGGGGAGTATGAAAGCACAGAACACTTTCATTTGCATATGTGCCGAAAGGGTCCGTGATCTGGGGCAACTGCGATAGAAAGCGCGGAACACTCTTGCTGTCCATTGGACGAGTGAGGATCCGCCACGGTCTCTGCTTTGGCCGGATCGTCGCCGTCGGCTGGCGGGGGAGGCACCGTCAGGCCGTCCTACGCGCCGCGTCGGGCGAGAGCGTCTCGGTGTTCACCTCAGCTGACTTGCAGACCAGCGCGTCGTGTGCGATCGTTTTGCCTGCAAGGGGAGTATCCCCATCACTGGGTAGTCGTCATCACGACGCGCAAGCGTCCGGCATCCAGATCGGCTCAGGCCGGTGGGAGAGACCTTGTGCCATGTGCAGCGTTAGCTGCCTGACACAAGGAGCATTACGTGGACATCCCCCTCATCATCTGGGCAGCCCTGATCCTGGGCATCGTGGTCATGCTCGCCATCGACCTACTCCTTCATCGCGATGCGCACGAGATCCGCCTCAAGGAGGCCGCCCTCTGGTCGGGAATCTGGGTCGCGGTCGGCAGCGCGGTAGGTGTCGCGATCTGGTGGGCGTACGGATCCGAATTCGGCCTGCAGTACTTCGGTGGCTATCTCATCGAGAAGTCCCTCGCCGTCGACAACGTGTTCGTCTGGGCAATGCTGCTTGGCTACTTCGCGGTGCCTGCCCGTTACCAGCATCGGGTGCTGTTCTACGGCGTTGTCGGTGCATTGGTCTTTCGCGCGATCTTCATCGCCGCTGGATCGGCGCTCATCGCGAGCGCCGCTTAGGTGCTCTACATCTTCGGTGCGTTCCTGATCCTCACGGGAATCAGGATGCTGATGCACCGCAACGATCATGCCGACCCGGGCAAGTCCTTGGTCCTTCGTGCGTTTCGACGCTTCGTGCCGACAACCGAAGAGTACGACGGTCAGCGGTTCTTCACCCGCCGGGCCGGGCGCCTGCTGGCCACACCGCTCCTTGCCGTGTTGGTTGTCATCGAGGTCAGCGACATCATCTTCGCGGTCGACTCGATCCCGGCGATCTTCGCGATCACCCAGGAGCCGTTCCTCGTTTTCGCCAGTAACGCCATGGCAATCCTGGGCCTGCGCGCGATGTACTTCCTGCTCGCTGGCGTCATGCATCGCTTCGTCTACCTGAAGCTCGGGCTGTCGCTGGTACTCGTCTGGGTCGGCATCAAGATGATCGTCGGACACGGTTTCGTGAGCATCCCGACAACGCTCAGCCTGGGAGTCATCGTCGCCATCCTCAGCGTCGCCGTGATCGCCAGCCTTGTGGTCACCCGTACACGGCAGTCCGAGCCCGACAAGGAGTTCGACCATGTCTAGGGCCGCATTGCGCGACGCGTGGGCGTCGCTGCCCCACCCGATTCGCTGGGTTGGAGTAGCCGCCGTTGGCGGAACGTTGATCATCGTTGGCCTGATCCTCATGGTGCTTCCCGGGCCGGGAATCCCACTGCTCGTCCTGGGCCTGGTTGTCCTGGCGACCGAGTTCGCCTGGGCCCAGCGCACCCTCCATCACGTTCGCCGCCAGTCCAGCGCCGCATGGTCCACCGTCACCAAGCGCTTCAACCGAAAGGAAACCCCCTCATGAAGAGCTCACAAACCATCGCCGGCGTTCCGCGCCTGACGCCGGGGGGCTATGCCTCCATCGCCGAGCGCCTGCAGGACATCACCGAGCATCGCCTCCCGCAGATGCGACCGCTGCTCGTCGACCGCGAACGCGATGAGCGGGACGTCGCAGAGTTCGAGCGACTGCTAGCAGAGGTGGGCTCCCTCGAGGCCCTTCTCGCGGAGGCACAGGTCATCGTCGACGACCCCGCGCGTTTCGAGGGTCGCGTCGAGCTTGGCATGCGCGTGCAGGTCACCCTCGCCGACGGATCGAAGGCATGGGTGCGGCCGGTGCACCCGGCTGAGGCATTTCTCGACGATGAGCGCATCTCCATGACATCACCGCTCGGGCTCGCTCTGATGGGTGCTCGTGTGTCGCATGTGGTGTGGGTTGGTGCGCCGGGTGGCGTCTGGGCCTGCACGGTGTTGGCGGTGGACCCGAGCGCGGTCGACTAGAGGGCTGCTTTCCGCGCGGCCCCCGTCTACGGTGCTGGCTTCGTGGCATCCGTCAGGTCTTGAGCCACGATGGCCCTGATCTGATCCAGGTCCTCGCCTGCCGGTCCGAGCAGAGGCCAGAAGTGCTTGAACAGCAGTTGCTGAGCATGGAATGCCAGGTTCGTGGTGAGGTGGAAGTTCGGATCCTCGAGTTGTGGCGGCAGCGGCAACCCCTTTGCCTTGGCCGCCTTTATGAGACCGGGGATGGCGACGCTGCCCAGATTGCTCAGGGTGCGGTCGCTGGCCTCCCAGTCGATCTGCCACTGCGGCACCGGGTTGGCCCGCGGGACACCCCACTCATCTGGGTTGGTTGGCGTCTCGCGGCCGAAGACGTAGTCGAAGGGCTTTGCGGCCTTATCGCGCTCGGTGAATGCGTCGCCGATGTCCCACACCTTGCGCAGTGTCGCGATGAGCGACGTGTGTCGATGCTCATCGTTGTAGACGGAGCCAGGCTCCACCCACGGCGAGACGACGATGGCCGGCACGCGGTAGCCGGACCTGTCGAAGCGGAAGCCCATCTGCCCGGCGGGAGCAGCCTGGTCGGGGGCAGGGACGGCACCGGGAGGCACGTGGTCGTAGGTGCCGCCGGGCTCATCCCAGCCGATCAGCAGGGTCGTGTTCCACACGTTTGCGCCATCGGCTGAGCGCATGCCCCGGTAGGCATCGAAGATCCGCTGCAGGAAGGCATCGCCGGCAAGGATCGACGACGGGACGTCGACGTCGAGGGCAAGGCCCTTGACGAGCGCGGCTCCGGCTGCGGGGTGGTAGTCACCGTGCCCCACCAGCAGATTCGGCTCGATCATTGCGAAGTCGGGCAGGTTGCCGGACTCGGCATCCTTCTCGAACTCGCTGAACGGCACGAAGTTCGTGGCGAACCGCTCGTGCAGCATCGGCCAGTGGATAAGGCCCGTCAACGAGGCTCCTGTGTCCCCCTCGACGTAGACCTTCCAGGTGCGGCCGTGCGCCTCGAGGCGGTTGAAGATCGTCTCGGCGGTGTTGTCGTGGATCCAGTGCTGGATCGGTGTGTTGGTAGTACCGCCGGTCGGCAGCGGCGTGCAGGTGCCCGCCGTCCAGAACGATCGGTTCATGAAGGTCTGCGATGGCACCTCGCAGAACCAGTGGTCGAAAACCCCGAATTCTCGAGCCAGGCCATTGAGAACGGGGACTTGTTCCGGGGTGAAGCACTGCATGATCTGCGAGTACTCCTCGTACGTCGGCTGACGGCCCATCTCCCAGGCGAAGAAGGAGATGTAGTCCGCGACGAAGCCATCCATCGTTGGTGTCGCACCCGCCGGCGGAACGTTGTACGGCGCCGTGATCTCATCGCCGCCGGCAAAGCGGTTGTGCTCGTCGAGCGTGCCGAAGAGCTGGGTGTTGGTGTGGGCGTACTCCTCGCCGGAGTCGGGGTTGGGTGCGTCCATGTTGTCGCCAACATGCACCGGCACGGAGCCACCGCCGTCCGGCGGCTGGTGGTCTGCCCACGTCGGGACAGGATTGCTGAGCTCCTTGCCGATCACGCCTTCGAAGGCCTTGCCATCGTCCGGTCCGTACAAGTGCCCGAGGAGGTTGTCCAGGGAGCGGTTCTCGAAGATCACGAGGACGACGTGATCCATCGCGTGGGAACGGTCGTGTGCGGTCACGGAGACTCCCCAGTCACGGACGGGATGAGATATCCGTTGGAGCATACCGACGCGACGCGGTGGATCCCTTCGCGTTGCGGCCCGTCCAGCGATGCCGCCGATCGCGCTGAACGCCCTGGTCGGTTACACCTCAAGCGCGGACAGCGGTCTCCAGCGAAGACCCTGAACCGTGGCGAAGCCAGCATCTGCTGACAGAAGCTCGGCATCGAGGGAGATGGCCACTGCCGCGAGGACGGCATCAAAGGATCCAATGCTCGGATACTCGGCCCACAGATCCAGGCCTGTCGCGACGTGCTGAGCCGTGACCACCTGCAACGGACCGAGCAAGTCGGCAAAGGCGCCCGCTAGTCCAACGGCATCAGCACGGGATCGGCGTCTGGCGCGAACATGTGCGAACTCCTGGATGACCTCCGGGGTCGTGTGAGCGCGCACGGCGCCTGAGCGCACATCGCTCATCAATGAACGTGCAGCACCGGAGAGTGGATGATCGTCGCCGACCGCGTAGACGAGAACTGTCGTGTCGAGAAGGATCACGCGAAGTGCCCGGCGCGCAACTCATCAAGCTCGGCCCGCAACTCCTCCGGATCGGGCACCGGCATCGGCTCGGCGGCCAGGATCAGGTCAAGTGCCTGCTGCTTGCGGATGTCAGGAGCGACCCAGGCCATGTCGATCGCCTCGCGCACGAGTGCGCCTACGGAGCGCCCCTCTGCCGCAGCCCGCTCCGCGAGACGGGTGTGCTGCGTCTCGTCCAGGAGCACCTGAAGCCGATGACTCAAAGACATGTGCATACATTAGCATGTGTAGGTAGGCACGGACTCAAGACGCCGGCCACCGAACCAGCTAGCACGAGCGTGAGGCTGGTGGCGGCGGTGGGAACCGTCGGACCCTGCGGGTCCTTCTCCCAAATCCCGCGCTCTGTCACAGTCCATATGACTGATGGGCCCCCGCACGCGGGAGCCCATCAGTCATATGGCGGTGGCGGTGGGATTTGAACCCACGGTGAGGTTGCCCCCACACGCGCTTTCGAGGCGCGGTCCTTCGGCCGCTCGGACACGCCACCGCCGAGGAGAATACAGGCCCCCCGAGGGCGGGCTCACCCTCGGGCGTAGGAGGTGACCTTGAAGGCCGGTGCGAGGAACAGGACGACGAGCAGGACGGGCACGAGCAGGGCGAAGGCCCATCGCAGCGAGGTAGCGTCGGCGACGAGGCCGATGAGGGGTGCGCCGAGGACGAAGCCGAGGTAATTGAAGACGTTGACCCGCGCAATGGCGACTCCGCTGCCCAGCACGTCATGCTGCGCGGCGGCGGTGAAGGCCAGCGGGATGATCGGTGCCGCCCCGAGGCCGAGCAGGGCGAATGCCAGCAGGCCCCAGGCGGGGGACGGCGCGAGGGCGATGAGCAGGGCAGCCACGGCGGCTGTCGCGGCGCCCGGTGAGGTAGACCGCGCTCCAGTTCGATGCGGCGGAATCGGCGATGTAGACGCAGGTCAGGGCGATGCCGATGACGACGATCGGCTTCCACGGAACGCGGATGCGATCGTGGCTCGGATGCTCGGGCGATACGTCGTCGACCTTCCCCGTTACTTCGACGCGACCCTTCAACAGGCGCGGACCGACGATCAGCTGAACGGGAATGACGACGACCGCGATCAGCGCGAGGAACGCAGCGAGGCCGATCGACGTGCCGGCCGCGACCGCTGCGAGGGCGGCGCCGGCGATGCCCGCGAGGCTGAACACGGCGAAGAACGAGCCCATCAGGCTGCGGCGATACGTCAATTCGACAGCAGAGGCATGTGCGTTCATTGCAGCGTCGACGGCGCCGAGGGCGAAGCCGATCAGGGCGAGCGACGCGACAAGCGTTGGCATCGTCGTACTCAGACCGACGCAGACGAGGGCGATCGGCGTCAGCGGGCCGAGCACGCGAAGCACGGCCCTGCTGCCGACGCGTGACAGTGCGAAGCCGGCGACGATGCTGCCGACTCCGGCGACGATCGGCACGAGCCCGAGCAGCAGGGCCAGTTCGCCGTCGTCTAGCGAGAAGGTGGTCTGGACCGTGGGGATGCGGGTGACGAGCGCCGCGAAGCACAGGCCCTGGGCCGCGTAGGCGACCGCACCAGCCCTGCGCGCGGCTGGCTGCTGTTCGGTCACTCCGGGACTATCGCACCTGCGGGGGTTCGGTACCCCTGAAATGGCGACGGGACCCGGCCCGAAGGCTGAGTCCCGTCATCCCGCTGAGCGGGGCCGCGGAGGATAGGGGATTTGAACCCCTGAGAGGTTTCCCTCAACACGCTTTCCAAGCGTGCGCACTAGGCCACTATGCGAATCCTCCGCGGACGAGGCTATCCTGTGGCGGGTCGGGCCGCGACCGCCCCATCCACCTGCGATGCAGGCCGGCTCGGCAACCCCTTACAGTTGTGTCGACCCCCCGTGCGGCGTCATCGCGTGAACCTCCCCAGGGCCGGAAGGCAGCAAGGATAAGCGTGCTCTGGCGGGTGCACGGGGGGTCCCTTCACGCTTATCGGGCAGGCCAACATGCAAATTCGCATGTTAAGGTGCAGATATGTCGAAAACCGTGCAGATTCGTGACCTAGACGACGAGACCTACCTCGCCCTGAGCAGACGTGCCGCCGAGGTCGGTTCGAGCGTGCCGGAGTTTCTGCGACGCGAGATCGAGCGGATCGCCCAGCGGCCCAGCATGACCGAGTGGCTGGCCAGAACGGAGCGTCGGTCTGGGGCAGTCCGCGAGTCCGATGTAATCGAAGGTCTGGACGAACTCCGCGGGGAGTGGCCGACTCGTGCTCGTCGTTGATGCTTCGGTTCTCTATGACGTCCTGACCGACGGACCCGCAGCCCTTGCGTCGCGCCTTCGGATGGCATCGGATTCCGATCAGGTGGCACCTCAGGTCATTGATGCCGAGGTCATGGGCCTGCTTCGCCGAGACGCGATGCTCCGTGCCGTCGACGCGACGACCTGCTCGCTTGCCGTGAGTGAACTGCATGACTGGCCCGCCGATCGTCTATCCCTGCGCCCCTTTCTCGAGCGTGTGTGGGAACTTCGCGAGAACGTCCGGACTTGGGATGCCTTCTACGTGGCCGTTGCGGAGGCCTTCGACTGCCCGCTCCTCACGCTGGACCGCCGCCTTGCCCGGGCGAAGGGTCCGCGGTGCCAGATCGAGGTCATAGGCTGACGCCCGTGTCCATGGCCCTTTACCGCACCTACCGCCCGGCCAGGCTCGACGACGTCGTCGGCCAGGACCACGTCACCGGCCCGCTGCGCCGAGCGCTGGAGAACGACCGGGTCCACCACGCCTACCTCTTCTCCGGCCCTCGCGGTTGTGGCAAGACGTCGACCGCCCGCATCCTGGCCCGCTCCCTGAACTGCGAGCAGGGTCCCACCGCTGATCCCTGCGGCGTCTGCCAGAGCTGCACTGATCTCGCGCCCAACGGTCCCGGATCGCTCGATGTCATCGAGCTCGACGCGGCAAGTCATGGCGGCGTTGACGACACCCGCGACCTGCGCGAGCGCGCGATGTACGCGCCGGCCAACTCGCGTTACAAGGTCTACATCATCGACGAGGCCCACATGGTCACCACGGCAGGCTTCAATGCGCTGCTGAAGCTGGTCGAGGAGCCGCCCGAGCACGTGCGTTTCATCTTCGCGACGACAGAGGCCGACAAGGTCCTTCCGACGATCCGCTCGCGCACACACAACTACACGTTCCGACTCGTGCCGTCGAAGACCCTGCAGTCGCACCTGGCGTATGTGTGCAAGGCGGAGGGCGTCCCCGCGGAGCCGGCCGCGCTGGCACTCGTCGCGCGGGCAGGTGCGGGCAGCGTCCGCGACAGTCTGTCCGTGCTCGGTCAGGTCATCTCGGGATCGGGTGAGGGCGGTGTCACCTATGCGGAGGCCGTTGCGCAGCTAGGAATGACAGATGCTGCGCTGCTCGACGAGTCGATCGATGCACTGGCCGATCATGACGGCGCAGCACTCTTCACCGTCATCGACAAGGTCATCGATGCGGGCCACGATCCTCGGCGCTTCGTCACTGATCTGCTCGAGCGCTTCCGCGACCTGATCGTCCTGCACAACGTGCCCAATGCTGCTGAGCTCGGCCTCATTGACGCTCCGGAGGATCAGGTCTCGCGTGAGATCGCGCAGTCGCAGCGGTTCGGGCCGGCCGAGCTGACGCGTGCGGCCGATGTCACGAGCGCGGCGCTGAGTGAACTTCGCGGGGCGACGGCGCCACGGCTGCACCTGGAGCTGATGGCCGCGCGACTGCTCCTGCCCGCGTCGGATGCCGACGAGGCCGGTAACCGCGCTCGGCTTGACCAGCTCGAACGGCGGTTGGCCGCCGCTCCGATCCATGCTGCGCCAGCTGCACCGGTCGAGCGCGGTGCGGATCCCGTGATCGCACCCACTCCGCCGAAGCGGCTGTCGGAGGTGGCCCCGTCGACGGCGGCGGTTCCGGCGGAACCCGCTGTCCCCGCACCTGTCGTCAGTGCCCCGCCGGAACCGTCTGTTCCGGCGCCAGCCGCTGCGCCCCGCTCGAAGCCCCCGGTCCGCCCCCGAACTGGTGCGCAGGCACCTTCCGAGGCACCCGCCGCTGCACCAGTTGTGGCAGTTGCTTCCCCCACGGCGGCCGCGAGTGAGTACGCCGCCGGTCTGGACCAGTTCGTGTCGATGTGGCCCGCGGTGCTCGAGGCTGTGAAGTCGTACTCGAAGGTGGCATGGATGGCGTTCAGCGAGTCCACGCCGATCTCACTCAGCGACGGCGTGCTTGCCGTTGCCGTGGCCGATGCTGGCAAGGCCAACAACTTGAAGTCCAGCGGACATGACGAGCGGCTGCGGCAGGCGATCATCGACGTCATGAAGGTCGACGTGAAGATCGACGTCGTCCTCGCACCCAATCGAGTGCAGCCGGCGGCCACGTCGCCGGGCGAAGCAGCGGCCGCCCCGGTCACATCGAGCGAGCCGGATGCGCCGAGCATGGACGACGCGGACTCTGATGGCGCCGTGGGTGTCGACCTCGCACTGCGCGAACTCGGTGCGACCCGCATCGGCGAGATCGAGCACTGATGACCGAGAGCGGTATCTAGCGTGTACGAGGGGATTATTCAGGACCTCATCGACGAGCTCGGCCGGCTGCCCGGCGTGGGGCCGAAGAGCGCGCAGCGCATCGCCTTCCACATCCTCGCTGCTGAGCCTGCCGACGTTCACCGCCTCGCCGACACCATGCGCGAGGTGAAGGACAAGGTCCGCTTCTGCACGATCTGCGGCAACGTCGCGGAAGAGGAGCAGTGCCGGATCTGCCGAGATCCGCGTCGTGACCTCACCGTGCTGTGTGTTGTCGAGGAGTCCAATGACGTCGTCGCGATTGAGAAGACCCGCGAGTTCCGTGGGCGCTACCACGTGCTCGGCGGAGCGATCAGCCCGATCGATGGCATCGGTCCCGACCAGCTCCGCATTCGTGAGCTGCTGGCCCGCTTGGCCGACGACAAGCTCACCGAGGTGATCCTGGCCACCGACCCGAATCTGGAGGGGGAGGCCACCGCCACCTACCTCGCGCGGATGATCGCCCCGCTGGGGATCGCGGTGTCGCGGCTGGCGAGCGGGCTGC
>JAPLBU010000168.1:0-1933 GCA_026392575.1 Actinomycetota bacterium
GCCAGCTGATGTTCCCGCGGTTCGCTCCCACCGAGGCGCACGCCCAGATCGCCAAGGGAATGAACGCATCACCCGGTGCCTCTGTCGGGCGCGTCGTGTTCGACTCGGCCACCGCTGTCACGTGGGCGGCAGCCGGTGAGCACGTCATCCTGGTGCGCCGCGAGACCAACCCCGACGATCTCGAGGGCATGATCGCGGCTGCCGGCATCCTGACCAGCCGCGGTGGCAAGACATCGCACGCGGCGGTCGTTGCGCGCGGCATGGGCAAGACGGCCGTTTGCGGCGCGGAGTCCCTCGACGTCGATACCAAGGGCCGCTTCATGATCACGTCTGCGGGTCACACGGTGAAGGAGGGCGACGTCATCTCCATCGACGGGACCACCGGCGAGGTGTTCCTCGGCGAGGTTGCCGTCATCCCCAGCGCCATCGTGACCTACTTCGAGGCCGGCCTGGACGCGGGCCTCGAGATGGCGGACGAGGAGACGGCCGAGCTGATTCGCGCTGTCGACCGCGTCATGCAGCACGCGGACAAGGCCCGACGGCTCCGCGTTCGCGCCAATGCCGACACCCCACCGGATGCGGTCCGTGCGCGGCACATGGGCGCCGAGGGCATCGGACTGCTGCGCACCGAGCACATGTTCCTCGGCGAGCGGAAGACCTACGTCGAGCGGCTGATCCTCGCAGACGACGAGGCAGACCGGAAGGCGGCTCTCGAGGCGCTGCTTCCGCTTCAGCGCAAGGACTTCATCCGGATCCTCGAGGCGATGGACGGCCTGCCGGTCACCATCCGCCTGATCGATCCGCCACTGCACGAGTTCCTGCCCGACCTCACCGAGCTCGCGGTGCGCGTCGCACTGGCCGAAGCCCGCGGCGAGGATGTCGAAGCCGACCTGCGCCTGCTGCAGGCCGTCAACCGGCTGCACGAGCAGAACCCGATGCTGGGCCTGCGCGGTGTGCGACTCGGACTCGTGCTGCCGGGGCTGTTCGCCCTGCAGGTCCGCGCGATCGCCGAGGCGGCGTGCTTCCGGCAGCGGATGGGCGGTGACCCGCGCGCGCAGATCATGATCCCGCTGCCGCGTGCGGCGCTCACGGCTGGCCAGATCGCCGAGGCGGCGGAGTTCTTCTCGTTCGGGACGAACGACCTCACGCAGACCACGTGGGGCTTCAGTCGCGACGATGTCGAGGCGGCGTTCTTCTCCGCCTACCTGGAGAAGGGTGTGTTCGGCGTCTCGCCGTTCAAGTCGAGCGATCGTGAGGGTGTCGGCGAACTGGTGCGCATCGCCGTCAAGAAGGGGCGCGCGAAGCGGCACAACCTGCACTGCGGGGTGTGCGGCGAGCACGGCGGCGACCCGGACTCGATCCACTTCTTCGACGAGGTCGGGCTTGACTACGTGTCCTGCTCGCCGTTCCGGGTTCCGGTGGCGCGGCTGGAGGCCGGTCGCGCCTCGCTGGCACGGCACGTGGGACGCAGCGACACCCGCTGATCTCGGCATCTCGCGACAGCGATCCTCTGCCGATCGGCCCGCCATCGCCTCTGCCGATCGGCCCGTTGTGGCTGGGTTCACGGCACGCGAACCAGCCATATCGGGCCGATCGACGGATGAACGGTGTCGCAACCGCGTTACGCCTGTGGTCCGTGTGACGATTGGGGCGTGAGTGCACCGACCTACGCGGCTGCCGACGCGCGAGGTGGCCGTACCGACAGCGTGTCGATTCTGGTCATGCCGCGTACCGCGCGGGGTGTTGCCACCGCCTCCTTCACCCTGCTGTTCGCCCTGGCGCTGATGCTGCCGGTCGGGGCCGCGCTGCAGATCGTGCTGAGTGCCCAGCTTGACGACCGCACCCCGACCCAGGCCATCATCGTTCTCGACCCGGCCCGCTACTGGGGCGACTCGACCCCGGTCCTGCAGGCGCGACTCGCGCACGCCGCGGA
>JAPLBU010000168.1:2028-13352 GCA_026392575.1 Actinomycetota bacterium
ACCTGTCACCAACTGATGTCGGTGCCGGGACGGCACTGACATCCGAGTACGTCGGGCGGGAGACCCTGGCACTCCTGCGCTATCACGTCGTGACGCGCTGGTCGCTCCCGGAGATCATCCGCTCCCGCTAGTCGGTTCTGCCGCGACCGCCGCGATGATGCTCGACAGCTCCTTCTGGTCCGCCTCCCCGATGATGCGTGCGGCGATACGCCCGTCGCGATCGATGACGACCGTGCTCGGGATGGCGGTGGGTGGAACGCCCGGAATCGTGGCGAGGATGCTCCCGTCGGCGTCGACGATGCTCGGATAGGTCATGCCGAGATCCTGCTCGAAGGCTGCGGCCGCGGCCGGATCGTCGTTCACGTCGAGGCCGACGACCGCCACCTGAGCCGGATCCGCCTGCTCGGCGATCGCGACGAAGACTGGAACCTCGTCGCGGCAGGGTGCGCACCACGAGGCCCACGAGTTGAGAACCACGACCCTGCCCTGCAGGTCGCTGACGGCGAGGGTGCTGCCGTCGGTCGTGGGGCCGCTGACCGGTGGCAGCGCCTCGCGCTCGTCGGGCGCGAAGATCGTCGTGCCGACGAGAGTCGAGGGCGGCGCATCGCGCCCGCACCCAGCGACGAGAGCAGGCAGGCACAGGGCGAGCGCTATGAGCACCGCTGGTGTCCGACGGTTCATCGCGACTGCGCTCATGTCGCGCTCCTCGCCAGCTCGGCGTCGAGGCGCCGGCCCTTGCGCTCCTCGTCGGCGAACCACTGCGCCGCGGCGACCATCATCCAGAAGGAGTCGACCACCATGACCAGCGCCCACATCAGGCCGCCCGCGAGCTGCTGATCGGCCAGTGGATCAAGTCCGAACGGGCGGGGCCGGTCGAAGAAGGGGTAGAGCAGCACGGGTGCGAAGTAGATGACCGCCCCGGTGATCGCCTCGGGAACCATCATCAGGGCCAGGGACACCAGCCGGAAGGCGTGGGTGGGTCGCCGCGGCTGGAGGTTCGAGCCGATCAGGGGGAAGTAGTAGAGAACGGCGACGATGAGGAACAGCGGCTGCTCGATGAAGTAGTCGGCGTCGTGGTTGGCCAGTGCCCAGCCGTAGAACGGCGTGAAGTGCGCACCCAGGAGTACCCCGGCGAACAGCGCCCAAGTCAGGTAGGGGTTGGTCAGCAGCCGCACGGCCCGGCTCCGCAGGATCGGGACGATCCACCGGCGTCGCGTTGCACCGGAGCTGGCGGCGAAGGCCAGGGTCACGGGATTGCCGAGCACGAGCAGGGGTGCGGCCGCCATCATGACGAGCAGGTGCTGGGTCATGTGCGCCCAGAAGAAGGTGTGCGACCACGCGGGCAGCGGGCCGAGGTAGACGACGGCCAGGATGGCGATCCCCGTGAGAAAGCATGCGGTGCTCCCGCGTGGCCATCGAACGGTCGTCCGATGACCGGCCCACAGGTACCAGCCGGTAACTAAGACCAGGTTGACCGCCACGAAGGCATCGAAGGTCGAGGCCCCCACAAAGGTGCCCAGGACGCCGTTCGACACGCAGGACCTCCCTATGGCTATTGTTCGGGTTTGTCAGTTGTCGCACCGCTATGGTCGGGCCAACGAAATCCACTGGACGACGATAGGAGGCAGCAGTGAAGCGGTTCATCTTCGCACTCCTGACGGTCGCCATCGGCGCCATCGTTGTCGCGGGTGCGGTGCTCATCGCCCAGCAGCGTCAGGCCGAGCCGGCCGTGCTGGCCGCCACCGTGGTCGGGACGGCTGAGACACCCCAGGGCACCCTGCCGCACGCCACGCTCGAGCTGTCGATCTACCCGCAGGCCTCCGACGCCGTTCCCGGGCCGACCTCCGGCGTCAACGCGGTGGTCACCGCGACCGATCAGGACACGTGGCCGTTCTACTGGCCCTCGACGACCCTGCAGTTGCCGGCCCACACGCTCGTGACGATGACGGTGCACCAGTACGACAGCGCCGGTGCCGTCTACAACCCGTACTTCGCCACGGTGCAGGGCACCGTCGACGGCATGGCCGAGTTCAACGGCACGAAGAAGGCGGCCATCAAGCCGGCCGACGTGGCGCACACCTTCATGATCCATCAGTACCCCGAGGGCGGGCAGCCCACCTTCTTCCTCAACGTTCCGATGGAGGGGGTCGCGGCCAATGCGAAGAACGAGGCCAACGGCTACCCCAAGCCCGTCGATGTCACGTTCTCCTTCATCACGGGCGATCCGGGCAGCTACGTGTGGAACTGCGAGGACCCCTGCGGTAACAGCTACGTCCAGTTCGGCGGCGTCATGAGCGAGCGCGGCTGGATGAGCGGAACGGTCACGGTCGTCTGATGTCCATCGACAACCCGCCGACCATCGAGGTCGACCAGCCCGAGGAGCCGACGAACCGGCCCGCCGCCGACCACCGGCTCAAGGAATGGCTGTCGCGCGGCTATGTGCGGCGCATCATCGTGCTCTCGGTCATCATCGGGTTGGTGATCCTGCCGCTCGCATGGCTGGTCATCCACTTCATGAACCTGACTGGTGCCCCGGCGTCGGCGATCATGGTGGAGATCGAGCGGACGATGTTCGTCTTCACCGTGGTCTCGGCTCCGCTCATGGCGATCACGCTGGCGATCCTCTTCTACAGCCTCACCGGCTGGGGACGGGTCACGGGCGAGGATCCGCCGATGCAGGAGAGCCCGGCGATCCGCACCAACGGCACGGCCGTGGTGCTGTGGATCGCGGCGACCAGCATCCTCGCCGGCTTCCTCGTGATCTGGGGCCTCGTCGAGTTGGCGACGATCACCTCCTACGCGAACGGCTCCACCCCGGCCAACCAGCAGCCCAATGGCCAGAAGGCCATTGACATCAATGTCACGGGCCAGCAGTGGGTGTGGACCTTCGAGTACCCCGACCAGGGCGCGATCACGACCGACACGCTCGTGGTGCCGATCGATGTTCCGCTCTACTTCAACGTCACCTCGAAGGATGTCGTCCACAACTTCTGGGTCGTCGAGCTCGGGATCAAGATCGACGCGAACCCCGGGGCGATCACCAACACCGGTGTGACGCCCGACAAGCTCGGCACGTTCAACATCCGCTGCGCCGAACTGTGCGGACTCCACCACGCGTACATGCAGACCAAGATCAAGGTCGTCACCCAGGCCGAGTTCGACTCCTGGGTCCGTGAAATGGGCGGGAAGAGGACCGTATGACCGACACCGCGGTGGTCTACCAGACCCACGACGTCCCGCAGCCACGCCAGCACGGGAAGCCGGGTGGCATCCTGCGGCATACGAGCATCATCACCGGCACGGTCCTCGGTGTCGTCGCGGCCGTTGTCACCTACGCCATCGGCTCGCACTTCTTCGTCCCCTGGGGTACCCAGAACTCGGACGCGTCCCAGGTCGGCCTCAACGCGCTGATCGCTGCGACGTACTTCGCCTGGGTGATCTTCTTCATGATCGGCATCGGCGCCTTCGCCGGGCCGATCCGCTGGGCGCTCGGGCACGATCTCACGCACGACGATGCCGAGTACATGGCCGGCAAGGACCAGGGCAAGTGGCGCTACTGGAAGTACACGACCGACCACAAGGTCGTCGGCACCCAGTACCTCATCGTCTCGATGGTCCTGCTCGGGCTCGGCGGCCTCCTGGCGATGCTGATCCGCACCGAGCTGGGCATCACGTGGATGGAGGTCTTCGACCCCAACTTCTACAACTCGCTCATCGGCACCCACGGCATCGTGATGATCATCGCGCTGATCATCGTGGTCACCGGCCCGTTCGGAAACTTCATCCTGCCGATCATGATCGGCGCACGCGACATGGCGTTCCCGCGGCTCAACGCGCTCAGCTTCTGGCTGCTGTTCGCCGCGATCCCGCCTCTCGCCTCCAACCTCTTCCTCGGCGGTCTCCGCGACGGCTGGACGGTCTACCAGCCGCTGGCGTCGCAGGCCCCGATCGGCATGATCGGCTACCAGGTCACGATCATCGTCTTCGCCTTCTCGACCGGCGTCGCGTCGGTCAACCTCATCACCACGTCGGTGACGATGCGAGCACGCGGCATGACCTGGAACCGGGTTCCGATCTTCGTGATCGGCGTCATCGCGTCGTCGGTCATGGGCCTGGTCTGGTTCCCGATGTTCCAGTACTCGCAGATCCTCGCCATCAGCGACAAGGTCATCTCGACCAGCTTCTACAACCCCGTCATGGGCGGCAGCGTCTGGCTGTACGAGAACCTGTTCTGGCTGCTGGGTCATCCCGAGGTCTATGTCGTGGTCATCCCGGGCACCGCAGCGCTGATGGAACTCATGGTGGTGTTCCTGCGAAAGCCGCTGTTCTCCTACAAGGTCGCGATAGCGGGCTTCGCCGGTGTCGTGGGCATCAGCTCGATCGTGTGGGTCCATCACATGTACATGACCGGCTGGGCTCCGTCTGCGGGCTACCCGTTCATGCTGTCCACCGAGCTGATCTCGATCCCGTTCGGCTTCCTCGTGCTGGTCATGCTCGGCACGCTGTGGCGCGGCAAGCCGTGGACGCGACTTCCGATGATGTGCGTCTACGCCGTGGTCTGGGACAAGGTCGTGGGTGGCATCACGGGTGTCTACCTGTCGGACGTTCCCGTCGACCAGTACATGCACGGCAGCATGTTCGTCGTCGCCCACTTCCATTACATGCTGATGGGTGCCGGGCTCTTCGCTGCGATCGGCGCCACGGCCTACTGGTTCCCGAAGATGACCGGTCGCATGCTCGACGAGCGGCTCGGCTCCATCGGCTTCTGGGTCGCTTTCTTCGGCTTCCAGCTCACCTTCGGCTCGATGTTCGTCGCTGGCCTGCAGGGCATGCCCCGTCGCGTCCTGCAGTTCGACAACGCATTCAACATCTCCAACTGGCTCTCGACGATCGGTGCCTTCACGATCGGCATCGGCATGCTGGTCTTCCTGTACGCCATCATCACCTCGTGGCGATCCGGCAAGCCGTCGGGCAGCAATCCGTGGGGCGGCAAGACCCTCGAATGGCAGACGGAGACGCCGGTGCCGCTGGAGAACTTCCCGGTCCTGCCGGTCGTCACCGGTGACCCGTACGACTACGGCGTGCCTGATCCGTACGACGCGGTCCTTGAAGCCGACAAGCAGCCGGCAGGTGTGGCATGAGTGCTCCCGTGACCGAGCCGCTGTACCCGACCACCGGGGAGCCGGTGTCCATCAACGCCCGCCGCAACCGCATGGGCATCTGGTTGTGCATCGTCTCGGATATCACCGGCACGGTCGCGCTCCTGGTGGCCTACTCCTACCTGTGGTCGCTCAACGTCAACAACGCGTGGGCGCCGCCGAAGAATGCGTGGGCGCCGCCCACGACGTTCTGGCTGATCGTGCTGGGCACGGCCCTCGCGACGGCGCTCATGTGGTGGGGCCTGCGCGAGATCGACAAGGGCAACCGCGGCGGACTCATGCTCGCGGCCAGCCTGTCGATGCTCGTCGTCCTCATAACCTTCATCGGCCAGATCATCCAGCTGTCGACCTTCCCCTTCGGGCCGGCCGATGGTGCTTACGCGTCGGCCACCTTCTGGCTCTGCCTCGGAGCGGCCATCCACCTGTCGCTGCTGCTGTTCCTGGCGCAGGCGATCATGGGACGCACCCGCGCCGGCCGCATCACGCAGGGTAATAGCTCGCATGTGCGCCTCGTCGCGATGTACATGACGTGGGCGACGATCGCGATCTTCCTGGGTGCGGTGTTCGCCTCCACGATGACGACCAGCCCGAACACCAACAGCCCGACCTTCGGTACCTTCCAGGAGTGACGGGACCACGCCTCGGCGCCCCCCTGTGGTGGGGCATGGCCGCCCTGGTCGTCGGCCTGTGGATGGGTGGACTGCTCGTCGCGCCGGTGATCCCGGGTCTGCCGACGGAGCCCCTCGTCACGATCTGGCTGCTGCCCCTCACCCACTACGCGCGTGACATCGCTGCGGCGCTGACCGTCGGTGCGACGGTGACGGCGCTGCTGGTGCTGCCCGACCGAAAGGCACAGCTCGCGCGCTGGGCCACGGGCTGGTCGCTGGTTTGGCTCGCGCTGCTGGTGCCATTGACCCTGCTGACCGTGTCGGAGGTCGGGGCCGCCGGTGCGGGCGATTCCCTCTACGGCATGGGTGCCTTCCTCGCCGACACGCTGGTGGGCCGAGTGCTCGTCGCGCAGGCTGTTCTTGTTCTCGCGGTCGTGCTGCTGGCCCGTGCGCGTGGCCCGTGGAGCTGGGTCGTTGCAGCCCTGGCCTTGGTGGCCGCTGCCCTGCCTGCCCTGCTCGGCCACGGGGGCCTGTCAGGGGAGCACGTGGCTGCGACCGTCAGCCTGGGCCTCCACGTTGCTGCGATCTCGCTGTGGACGGGCGGACTGGCGGTCGTTGTGGCGATGGCAGCAGCGGAGCCGACCGGTGCCCGACTTCTGCTGAGTCGATTCAGCCTGCTCGCCCTGTGGTGCGTCATCGTCGTGGGCGAGACCGGCCTGCTGAGTGCGTCGCTGCGTCTTGCCCTGCCGAGTCAGTTCGCGGGAACCCTGTACGGCTCGATCGTGCTGCTCAAGGCGGTGCTGCTGGGCTTCCTGATCCGCTGGGGCTGGCTGCAGCGATCGCGCGCGCTGCCGGAAGTCGCGGATGGGCGTCGTGCTGCCCTCGCCCGCTACGCCGGGTGGGAACTGCTGACCATGGGCGGGGCCATCGCCCTCGGCATCGTGCTGGCTCGCCTCGGGCCGCCGAACCCGACCGCTCCGGGTACCGGATTCACGCCGGTGGCCCTGTCGGTGCTCGCCATCGGGGTGCCGCTCCTGCTGGTTGTCTGCGCGTCACGGCGGCCCCGGTGGGTGGCTGCGTTGGCTGGCTACCCCGAAGCGGCTGCCCTCGGCTTCCTCATCGTGGTCGCCGTGGTGGGAGTCGTCGGACTGCCGGAGGCTCTGCTGGGTCCGGAACTGGGCGCGCTGCTGGGCGCGATGCTGCTGGTGGGAGCTGGCTGGTGCTGGCTCGCCGCCACCGGGCGTGGCACCTCGTGGATCGACGTTGCGCTGGTCATGGTCGCCTGGCCGGTGATCATGTGGTTGACGGCGGACTCGGTCACGGGACCCGGAGCCCACGTGCCGATGGCGATCGCGACGACGGTCGCGGTCGAGGCCCTGCTCGCATTCCTGCTCATCGGACGGGTCCGTCGGGTGCGCACTGATGCCCGCGAGCCGGTAGCCGTGGCAGGGTGATGTGGTGACCGACGAGCAGCCTTCAGACCCCGTGCCGCCGCGCCGGGGTGGCTGGCGTGACTTCTGGCAGCTGCATGTGCCGCTCGTGCTTGTCCTTGCCCTGTGCACCACCCTGACCGTGATTGAGGGCCGACGGGCGACGGAGGGAGTGTGGCGGGCCTGGTGGTACATGTTCGAATGGCCGCTGTTCGGCCTTTTCGCAATCTGGATCTGGTACCGCTACCGCAACGAGGGATCCGTCACCAAGGGGATGATCCAGCGCTGGCGCGATCGGGTGGCGGAGGCCACCGCCGAGGCCGATCGGGCGGCCGAGCCGCCCCCCATCCCGGCTGACGATCCGGAGTTGCAGGCGTGGGATGGCTACCTCGATGACCTCCACCGGCGTGAGCCCCCTGGCGGCCCGCCGGCGGCTGGGTAGCCCCGATTCGGCCTGATTCGGCCCCTTAGATCATGCGTGAGTTGGCGCTGTGTACGGGTTGCGTTAGGCGGGGCCAGTCCGGCCCTGTCCGCCCGCGAGGTGCGCCACAGTTGTGACGTGACCATCACCGATACCAGCCGATCCGACCTCCAGGAGCCCTGGCGGCAGGAGCCGATGCGCCCGGCCGTCCGTAGGCTGGCGCGTCCCCGCCACGCCCGCACCCGCACGGGCGATCTGCTGGCGGTCGCCGGGTTCATCGTCGCGGTGACCCTCGGCATCTGGGTGCAGCACGGCGGCCTGAGCGGCCTGCTCGCCGGGGGGATCAGCACCCTGTCCGGACTCGGCCAGCTCTTCGGGCTGATCGCCGCACTGGCCGCCCTCGGTGGGCTCGTGCTGACGTCTCGGCCGCGCTTCCTCGAGCGGCGCTACGGGCAGGACTCGCTGCTGGCGGCCCATCGCTGGTTCGGCATCACGACCGTGCTGGCACTCTTCGTGCACGCCGTGGCCGATACGTGGGCGTGGGGAGCGGCGACCGGCGGCACGATCGTCACCGGCCTCTTCGACCTCCTGGCCAATCAGGCGTGGATGGTGGCGGCAACGGTCGGTACCGTCCTGATGTTCGTCATCGGGCTCTCGTCCTGGCGGCGGCTGCGCCAGCGCATCCCCTACGAGACGTGGTACTTCGTCCACCTGACCGGCTACCTGGCCGTACTGCTCGGCTTCGGGCATCAGCTGACTCTCGGCGCCGACTTCGCCACGGACACGTTCGCCTTCTGGTGGTGGAGCGGGCTGTTCGTCGCGGCCGCAGTGTTCGTCGTGTACTCGCGCGTCGGTGATCTGCTGCGTTCACTGACCCGACGGATCTACGTCACCGCCGTCTCGCGGGAGGCCAACGGCATCGGCTCCCTGCATGTCTCCGGCCCCGGCCTGCGGCGGATGCGCGTTGCCGGCGGACAGTTCTTCAACGTCCGCCTGATGACACGGGACCTGTGGTGGCAGGCGCACCCGTTCTCTGTGTCGGCTGCCCCGACAACGAGCGGGATCCGCTTCACGATCAAGGAGCTTGGGGAGGACTCGACGAGCATTCTGCATGCCCGCCCTGGGACCCGAGTAATCCTCGAGGGGCCGTATGGCGTCTTCACGGCCGAGAAGGCCGCGGGCGCCCCGGTGGTCCTGGTTGCGGGCGGCGTCGGCATCTCGCCCATCCGCGCGCTACTCGAGGACTGCACGCCGCAGCAGCGGCCGGTCGTCATCGTGCGCGTGCGCGATGAGGACGATCTCGCTCACCGGCTCGAGCTCGAGCGCATGGTCGAGGCGCGCAACGGCGTGCTGCATGTGCTGGCCGGCCGCCGAGAGTGGTTCACCCGCAACGATCCGTTCTCGCCCGATGTCCTGCGCGCGGCGATCCCGGATATCGCCAGCCGCCATGTCTTCGTCTGCGGGCCGGCTTCGCTGGAGTCGGCGGTCATGACGGGGATGCGCAAGGCCGGGGTGCCCACGAGCAATATCCATCACGAGAGATTCGGAGTCTGACATGGCTGGACTCGCGCGACGCCTGGCTCCTGCAGCAGCCCTCGGCGGGCTCGCGGTAGTGATCGTGGGGGTGGCCGACCCTGCCTTGGCTGGGCATTCCACTCCCACCGCGACTGGTGGTACGTCAGCTACGACGTCGACCGGCACGGCTCCTGCTGCGTCGGGGCCGGTTGATACGTCGACTCAGGCCCAGACCGCAACGACATGCGCGGACGGGCAGCAGATCACCGGAGGCACGGCGTCAACGCGTTGGGGGCCGGTACAGGTGTCGGCCACGGTTGCCGGCGGGCAGGTGTGCGAAGTGCATGCCGTCGTCTGGCCCTCCGGTGATGGTCAGTCGCAGATGATCAATGCTTACGCGATCCCGCAACTCGACGCCATGGCAACGCAGAGCCCGACCCAGTTCGACTACGTGTCCGGAGCGACGTACACATCACAGGGCTATCACGACTCGCTCCAGTCGATCCTGGACTCGATGTGACCGCCGGTACGAACGCACGTCTGGTGTTCCCGATCATGGGAACGATGGGCAGCATCGTGGTATCCGCGACCGATGTGACGCACCTTGGTGTCGAGGTCGTCGAGGCGGCACTGGCGGCTGCCCGCAGCCGCCTCGATGGTCTCGAGCAGCGCTTCAGCCACTATCGGGGTGAGAGTGACATCAGCCGCTGGGTAGCGGGTGAGGACGTCGATGCGAAGGCGGTGGCCGAGATCGAGCACGTCCTGCGCGAGTGCGGGCGACTGCATGCGGATTCGGACGGCGTCTTCCGCGCCCGCAATCCGCGCACGCACGCCCTCGACACGGCTGGCTATGTGAAGGGCTACGCGATCGGACGAGCCGTCGAGGAGCTTCGCACGCAGGGACTCTGCAACTTCGTGGTGGGCGTGGGCGGCGACGCGTTCGCGGCGGGAGTGGCGTCGGATGACCGTCCGTGGCGGATCGCGGTCCAGGATCCGCGTCGCAGCCATGGCGTCCTGGCGATGGTCGAGGCGACCGACTTCGCCGTGGCGACATCGGGCTCCGCCGAGCGCGGGGACCACATCTGGATCGGTGACGACCCCGTGGTGACCGCTGCGAACATGGGCATCCTGTCCTTCACCGTCATCGGCCCGGACATCGCTGAAGCCGACGCGTACGCCACGGTTGGCTTCGCGATGGGCGAGGCCGGCATGGCCTGGGTGCGCGGCCACGAGGGCTACCGCTCCGTCGTGGTCCGTCCCGACGGATCCACGGTGTCGGATGCCGCACTAGTCTCGGCTGCGTGAGCCCAACTCCACCTGCCGGCTACGACGATCGCGACACCGCGCGCCTTGTCGACGAGCCCGTGAAGGAATCGGTTCGCAGTGCGTTCGCGCGCGACCGTGCCCGAGTCCTCCACTCGGCCGCCCTGCGTCGGCTCGCCGCCAAGACGCAGGTCATGGTTGCGGGCGAAGCCGACTTTCCCCGTACCCGACTCACGCACACCCTCGAGGTTGCGCAGATCGCCCGAGAGCTGGGCGACGCCCTGGGCTGCGATCCCGATGTCGTCGAGGTCGCCGGACTGGCCCACGATCTCGGCCATCCGCCATACGGGCACAACGGCGAGGAGGCCCTCGATCGGATCGCCGACCGCATCGGCGGCTTCGAGGGCAATGCCCAGTCCCTCCGTGTGCTCACCCGCCTCGAGGCCAAGGTCGTCGATCCGGTGACGGGGGAGAGCGTTGGCCTGAACCTCAGTCGTGCCTCGCTCGACGCGTCCTGCAAGTACCCGTGGCTGCGCAAGCCCGGCCTGCGCAAGTTCGGCGCCTACGACGACGACCTTGCGGTCTTCGAGTGGCTGCGCGCTGGTGCCCCGGCGGAGCGCACCTGCATCGAGGAGCAGGTGATGAACTGGTCCGACGATGTCGCCTACTCAGTCCACGACTTCGAGGATGCGATCCACTCCGGCATCGCTTCGCTGGCAGCATTCGGGTCGGCGCAGGAGCGCCGGTCTCTCGTCGAGACTGCGGCCGAGCGCTTCCCCGGCGAGGGTGAGCCGGCTGCTCTGGCCGAGGCGCTCGATCGGCTGGTGGCCCTGGACTACTGGCCGCGCAGTTTCGACGGGACGATGCACGACCTCGTCGCCCTCAAGCACTTCACCAGCTACCTCATCGGCCGGTTCTGCTCGACTGC
>JAPLBU010000286.1:0-1065 GCA_026392575.1 Actinomycetota bacterium
GCGGGTGGCTTCGAGATTGCCGAGCGCGCCGTTGCGGAAGCGGGCGAGGCACATCGCCGCGTCGTCCACGGTGACCTTTCCCATGCGCTTGCCGCCGCGGGCGCTGAGGCCGCCGTAGCCGCCGGAGACGATCGGACGCTCCTTGATGAAGGTATGCATGAGGCCCTGCACTTCCTCGAACTCGCCGACGAGAAAGCGGGCCGCATCGATGATGTGCTCGCCACCGTGAACGGGATCCATGCGTTCACGGTACTGACTGAATCTATGATGTGGCACGTGTCCGAGCCATCTGCACCCATCGACCGCTTCCGTGCCCAGCTACTGGGGACCAAGGGCCGCTTCGCGATCATCTGCGGGGCCCTGGTGATCTGGCTGATGGACGCGGTGTTCTCCCGCTTCCTCATTCGCCGCGGTGCCTTGTCGGGATCGAATGCGGACACGGTGATGACCATCGAGACGGTCGGCACGGTCATCTTCGTGGTCACGATGATCGCGCTCGTGGTCGCTGTCCTCCTCGGTGCTACCCATCAGATGCTGCGCATCGCGGGCGTGTATCTGGCCTTCTCGGTCATTCAGGTCATCATCAGCGTCCTCTCGATGCTCAGCTCTGCCACCAACCAGCACGCGGAGGGACTCGGCAGCCTGTGGGATGTCGGCGCGATGTACGCACTCAGCGTCACCGTGTTCACCTTCGTCTACGTCTACCTCGACCTGATAACCCCCCGTGGTGCCTTCGTGTGGCCGGGGCGCGAGGGGGAGGAGGCACCCACACCGAATCTCATCGACTACATCTTCATCTCCCTGAACGTGAACTCCACGTACGGCCCGACATCCGAGGCCGTGATGTCCCGTCCCACGAAGCTGATCATGGGCATGCAGGTACTCCTGGCCATCCTGATGCTGACGGTGCTCATCTCCCGCGCCGTCGCCGCGACGACCAGCTGACCACTTCGACCGAACACCGGGTGCATGGAGCCAGTCCTCGACGCACCCGGTGCGGTCAGCAGATCGGCGGTAGGACACGGTTCGCCTGCGCTGCAGAGGTTGCACGCGTCGTCGCCCGGT
>JAPLBU010000286.1:1092-2981 GCA_026392575.1 Actinomycetota bacterium
GATCAGCAACATGACGAGGTCGACAAGGACGGCTATCCGCCGCGGTTTCGGGCTCGGTTCCTGGTCTTGCGGTTGCATGACGTCTCCATTCGGGCACAGGTGATCGACCCATGCCGGGATGAGTGCCAGATAGATGTTGACGGACCCGCACGCCAATGTGAGGAGTGCGCGAGACGCCGGGAGCAGTTGCGGGATGTGCAACGTGAACCGTCGAGCGAGGGGCTCTTACGGATGCGCTAGTCCACTTGGGGACGCGCGCGGCAGGGGGAGGCTAGGACCTGTAGCCCTTGGTATTCATCATGAATAGCCCCGATCTGCCGACGCCACGATCACCGATCGGATCGTGAAATCGTGACATTAGTCGCACAACGGGCACGAGCGCAAGTGGCTAGTGTCAGCCACGGCCCAGCGCTCGACGCAGTCGCGTGAGGATCCCGACGCGCGCCGCCGACTCGCGAGGTGCACGCACGGCACCGCCCATTCCGCTGACGATGGCTTCGTACGTCGGGCGCGGGATGATCGCACCCTCGCGCCGAACGGCGCGCACATGCACCGCCAGAACGCCGTCGCGGCGCACCCAGCTCTCGCGACCCTCCCGATCCCATGGTCCGGTCCCGATCGAGATCCAACCCCGATCACCGTCATGGTCCTGGCTGGACAGCATCAAGGCGACGAGACGATCGTCATCCGCTCGCCCGATGACGGCGACGGGGCGGTCCTTGCCGATGCTCGAGTCCTCCTCGAACGCAACCCAGGTCCACACGATCTCTCCCGGATCGGCATCGCGATCCAGTTCGGGGCTGTACTCCCAGCTGATCGGCCCGGCGTACGTGTGCGCGCCGCCCCGCGTGGGGGCGGGCTCACCTGCGGACGCTCCTGACGGCATGGCGGGACGCTAGCAGGGCGCCCGTCACGAGTGCTATGTAAAGCATATTTGACATGCAGTCCGTTCTGCTTTACATTCTTGATGTCAAGAATACTTTACATAGGAGTGATCGTGTCGTATCAGGAGAAGAACCAGTGGGTCTTCGGGGCGGTGACCGTGCTGTCCTTCGCGGTCTACGCGCTCATCATCCTCAGCCGCGCACAGGACGTACCGCTGGTCCAGGTCGCCTACGCCTGGCCGATGGTGTGGACCGTCATCGCGGCGATTCTCGCGAACATCATCCTGATGATCATCGTGTCCATCGCCACCCGCGACCGCGGCCAGAAGGACGAGCGTGATCAGGAGATCAACAGGCGCGGCGAGCAGATCGGCATGTCGATGGTGGTCGTCGGAAGTGTCGGCGCACTGATCATGTCGATGCTGGAGCTCGAGTACTTCTGGATCGCGAACGTGATCTACGTGTGCTTCGTGCTGTCCGCGATTCTGGGCACCGTCGCAAAGCTGGTCGCCTACCGACGCGGCTTCGTCGGATGGTGAAGTCGACGAACGTCACGAACTCCATTCGCACCCTTCGCTTCGCGCGTGGCGAGATGACGCAAGCAGACCTTGCCGAGCGCATCGGCGTCACCCGGCAGACGGTCATCGCGATCGAGCAGGGTCGCTACTCGCCCTCCCTCGAAGTGGCCTTCCAGATCTCCCGCGTCTTCGGAGTCCCCCTCGACGACGTGTTCCAGTACCCCACTAGCGAAAGGCCGACGCCATGAAGGCGATCACGCAAGACAGCTACGGCTCAGCGGACGTCCTCGAGCTGGGCGAGATCGACAAGCCGGTCGTCGGTCCCAACGACGTGCTGGTGCGAGTCCTCGCAGCAGGCGTCGACCCAGGTGTCTGGCACCTGATGACTGGCCGGCCGAGACAAATCGCGATCGAGCACTTCGATGCGCGAGCGATTCACGGGATCGTTCGCGAAGACACCAACGGTCACCTCCGCCGCATCAGGCCA
>JAPLBU010000184.1 GCA_026392575.1 Actinomycetota bacterium
CGATCTCGTCGTGGAGTCCGGCTGCGCCGGCCGGCTCACCTGATCGGTCGAAGAACCAGAGCACGGTCGAGCACGGGATGTACGTCGCCCCGCCGGAGTACGGCAGCCAACCCGCCGGCTGCACCCAGCCCGCGGGTGCGCGCCATGGCCGAGCCGCCTCGCGCACCGTGATCGTCGTGCGGGCAATGATGCGCTTGCCGGAACGCACGACGACGGGGAACGAGCCCACCGTCGTGTAGCGATGGGTCATGCTGACGATGCACGAGTCCGGACGGCGCTTCGCCGTGACCGCTGCGCACGTGGGACGCACCTGAGAAGCCGATGTCCCCTCACCCCAGCTCACGGACACCACGGCCTCGCGCGAAGCCCCGCGAGCAACGACCGTCTCCGTCGTGTCCTGGTCGAGGCGCGGCGACGGTAGGCCGTTGACCCCGGCCATCGGAATGGGTGGGCGCTTCAGCGGCTGCGCGGCCGAGACCGCTGCCGATGCCGGAGCCGCGAGCCCGAACAGCAGGATGCTTGAGGCGACTCCTGCCGCCACCAGCATCCTCGAAACTCGGCTCATGACACCACAGTAAGCGCACCAGCCGACATGCACGAACCCGCGACTAGCGCGCGATGGTGACCGTGCAGGTCTCGCCACCGCCGACCGCACTGAACACCAGTGGACCGCCGCCGGACGGGCGCAGCGTGCGCCACTTCACCTCGGCTGCGTGGTAGCTGTCGTCGTCCGAGTCGTCATCCGACGCACGCGTCGTCCGTGTCGATTCGAGCACGCTGACACCGCCCTGCGTCACGGTCAGCTTCCACGGCTCGTTGACCGTGTCGGTCTTCACCTGGAACTCGACGCGGACGCCGCCATCACGGCTCTTCACCTTTGCGGCGAACGACGACGATGCCGAGCAGTTCCCGCGTGCCTTGGCATCGCCATCCTTGGCGGACGCGGCAGGGGCGAGGGCGATCCCGCCAGCAAGGCCGACGGCGGAGGCGACGATGAGTGCAGTGGTACGGCGCATGGCTTCTCCTTCAGGGGCGACCGGTCGGGGACCGACGGTTCGACGTGCCCTCACCGTGCCGTGCCGGGGGCAAGATGCGCACCCGCATCGGGTTAAGCGCTGGTAAGGCGTGAGCCGGATGCGCGGCAGCAACCCGAATAGGATCGCCACGTGCCGAGTGAGGAAATGATGCGGATCCCACGGGCGGCCGTTGGCTCCCTCGAGTTCAGCGTGCTGCCGCTTTCGGAGGCCGTGCCGCTCCTCCTGGCTCTTGGCGCATCGTCACCCGAGCACGGCATCGCCGTCCACTTCTGCAATGCCTACAACGTCGCCCTCGCGGACTCCGACTCCGCGTACCGGGGGCTCGTGAACTCCGGTGCGCTGGTGTTCAGCGACGGCACACCGGTCGTGTGGGCCGGGCGGCGCCTGCATCCTTCGCTGGCCGATCGGTGGACGCGGGTCTACGGGCCCGACGTGATGGCCGGCGTGCTCGCCGGCTCCACCGCTGCTGGCCCGCGGCACTACCTGCTCGGCGGGACACCCGAGACCCTCGACCTCCTGCAGCAGCAGATCGCTGCACGCTGGCCTTCGGCCGTGATCGTCGGGGCGGAGAGCCCGCCCTTCCGCGTCGAGTCCGATGCGGAGATCCGGGCACGCGATGCGCGCATCCGCGACAGCGGCGCAACACTCGTCTGGGTCGGGCTCGGGACACCGAAGCAGGATCACGAGGTGCATCGGCTCGCGACTGCGCTGCCCGTGGTCGCCCTTGCCGTCGGCGCCGCATTCGACTTCATCGCCGGCACGGTCAGCCAGGCACCGGTGTGGATGCAGCGCAGCGGGCTCGAGTGGTCATACCGGCTAGCGCAGGAACCGCGCCGCCTGACGAAGCGCTACCTGTGGGGCAACCCGCGGTTCGTCGCTTCGGTCGCACGGCAGCGGGTCGCCGGTCCGAAGACCGGCTGACCGCTACCGGCAGTTGGTACTAGGAGGCAGCGACCTTGCGGCTGCTGATGACAGCGTCGATGATCCCGTACTCCTTGGCATCCGCCGCAGTGAGGATCTTGTCGCGCTCGATGTCCTTGGCGACCTGCTCGGTCTCACGCCCGGTATGCAGGGCGATGATGCCCTCCATCTCGGTGCGCATGCGGATGATCTCGTTGGCCTGGATCTCGATGTCCGAGCCCTGGCCACCGCCCTCGGTGTACGGCTGGTGGATCAGGATGCGCGCATGCGGGAGCGCGAAGCGCTTGCCCGGCGTGCCTGCAGCGAGCAGCACGGCTGCCGCGCTTGCCGCCTGACCCAGGCACACGGTCTGGACCTGCGGCTTGACGAACTGCATCGTGTCGTAGATCGCCGTCATGGCGGTGTAGCTGCCACCGGGTGAGTTGATGTAGATCTGGATGTCTCGATCGGGGTCCATCGACTCGAGGCACAGCAGTTGCGCCATGACATCGTCCGCGCTGGCATCGTCGATCTGCACGCCGAGGAAGATGATGCGCTCCTCGAAGAGCTTCGTGGACGGGTTGTGGGTTCGCTCGCCGGTCGCGCTGCGCTCGCGGAACTCCGGCAGGATGTAGCGGCCCGTCGGGTTGATGCTCACTTGGTGTCTCCCTTGGCCTTGCGCGAGGTGGAGTCCGGCGCATTGGCCGCAGACGTGTAGACGTGGTCGATGAGGCCGTAGTCCTTGGCCTCGTCGGCGGTGAACCAGCGGTCGCGATCGGAGTCGGCCTCGATGGTCTCGATGGTCTGGCCGCTGTGCTCGGCGATGAGCAGCGCCGTGCGGTTCTTGA
>JAPLBU010000321.1 GCA_026392575.1 Actinomycetota bacterium
ACGCTTCGAATGACAACGTTCGCCGCCAGTTCGGTGAACTCACCGGTGCCCACCGCCGAGCCCTCGGGCGTCAGGGCCGTGCGCTCGACGACGACGGTGTCGACGTGGTCCGTGCCCCGCAGCTCCGTGGGACGCGCGAAGAAGTGCAGGTGGATGCGCCGCGGCTTGCCGCTCGGCGTCTGGCCAGCCCAACCGCGCATCACGTCGACATTGCGAGCGACGGCCTTGTCGGACGCCGCCAGCGCAGCGCTGGCCTCGTCGAGCTCCATGTCAGCAGCATCAATCAGGATGTCGGCGTCCGCGAGCTCGCCGAGCTCGCGCAACTCCTTTGTCGTGAAGGCCGCCTGGGCGGGGCCTCGGCGACCCAGGACATGGATGTCGGTGACCTTCGACTTCGCCAGAGTGTCGAACACGTACTGCGGCATATCCGTGTGATCGAGCTCCGCCACCGTCTTGGCCAGGACGCGGGTGACGTCGACCGCCACGTTGCCGATGCCCACGACGACGACACCTGTGGCCTCGGGGATGAGCGACTCGAACAGTGAACGGTCGGCGTCCGGATGGCCGCAGTACCACGCGACGAAGTCCGTTGCAGCGACGCTGCCCGCGAGGTCCTCGCCGGGCACACCGAGGCGACGATCGCGAGACGCCCCGTATGTGAGGACGATCGCGTCGTACAGGCGATGGAGTTCAGCGATGGTGATGTCCTCACCCACGCTCACATTCCCGAGGAAGCGCACACCCGGCTTGTCGAGGGTCTTGTCGAGGGTGTCACGCACCGATCGGATGCTCAGGTGGTCGGGCGCCACTCCGTATCGCACGAGCCCGAACGGGACGGGGAGCCGATCGACGACGTCGACCTCGACGGGGATGTCCGACTGGCTGACGAGAGCATCGGCCGCGTAGATCCCGGACGGGCCAGATCCGATGACGGCGACCCTGAAGGGGCGGGACATGGCGACTCCTCGGCAGATTTCGGTGGTGACACGGCAAACCTAATCCCTCGGTCGGCGCGCGCCGCTCAGGGCATCCCGGGCCGTCGCGTGACCACCCATCACCAGGGGCTCCACTGCTAACCTCGCAGGCGTGCGGCAGCGAGGGCTGCTTCACGCGTTGCGAGGAGGGGCTGCGTGAACAGCGATCCGCAGCCAGGTGATCGGCTCGCCATCAGTCGCCGCCTCGGATATCGAGACACCACCACTGGAAGGAGTGGCGCATGAGCGCCATCATCACCGACGAGCAGGCCCGCCAGTTCGGGCAGGACCTGTACGACGCACGCCGGACGGGTACCCCTATCGCCGCCTTCACCGATTCGATGCCGGATCTGGGCATGGCGGACGGCTACGCCATCCAGGAGCACCTCGTGCGGATGCTCGTCGCCGACGGGGAGGTGATCTGCGGCTACAAACTGGGGCTGACGTCAGCCGCAATGCAGACTCTGCTGGGCGTCGACCAGCCCGACTTCGGTCCCGTGTTCGCCTCGACCGTGTTCCGCGACGGTGCCGAGCTGCCGGTCGACCGCTTCATCGCACCCCGGATGGAGGCCGAGATCGGCGTCATTCTGGCTGAGGACCTGACTGGCCCGCACTGCACGCCGGCCGACGCCCTCCAGGCGACGCGCGGCCTCGTTGCCTCCCTCGAGATCGTCGACTCGCGCATCCGCGATTGGAAGATCAAGCTGGCCGACACGGTCGCCGATCTGGCCTCCAACGGGGCGATCGCACTGTCAAGCAATGTCATCCCGATCGACGGCTTCGATACGCGCCTCATCGGGATGGTCTTCACCAAGAACGGCGAAGTCGTCGCGACGGGTGCCGGTGCCGCAGCGCTGGGTGATCCGCTCGCAGCCGTGGCGTGGTTGGCCAACACGTTGGCCCCGATGGGCGTCACCCTCCCCGCCGGCAGCGTCATCATGACCGGCGCACTGCACGCGATGGTGCCCGTCCAGCCCGGTGACGTCTTCCGAGCCGACTTCGATCGACTCGGGCCGATCACCATCCGGATGGCAGCGGCCCAGGAGGCAACGTCATGACCCTTCCCACCGACGAGATCGCCCGCACGCTCATCGAGGCGGCGCGAACACGTACAGCGGTGCTGCCCCTCACCAACCAATACCCGGACCTCGACGCCGAAACGGCCTACTCCGTGCAGGACGCCGTCGTCCAAGCCCGCGTTCAGTCCGGAGCCGTCGTCATCGGCGCCAAGCTCGGCCTCACCAGCGTCGCGAAGCAGCAGCAGATGAACGTCTCCGAGCCGCTCTACGGCTGGCTCACCGACGACATGCAGCTCGACACCGGCCAGACGCTCATCTGCTCGGACTACATCCAGCCGCGTTGCGAACCCGAGGTCGCGTTCCTGCTCAAGGATGACCTGCGCGGCCCGCAGGTGCTGGCGGCACATGTGCTGGCGGCCACCGAACTCGTGTTCCCCGCCATCGACGTCCTCGATTCACGCTTCGCCGGCTACAAGTTCACCGGCAGCGACGTCATCGCAGACAATTCGTCCTGCGCCGGCTTCGTCTTCGGCGGTCAGGGCATCGACCCCCGGGGCATCGACCTGCGGCTCATCGGATGCGCGTTCGAGAAGAACGGCCGCCTCCTCGCCACCGCCGCCGGTGCCGCCGTGCTCGGCCACCCGGCCGCCAGCGTGGCGTGGATGGTGCGACGGATGGCCGCACGTGGCCAGGGCCTCACCGCTGGAATGGTCGTCATGGCTGGCGCCCTCACCGAGGCGGTGGCCGTGTCCCCCGGCGACACCGTCGTCGCCCGATTCGACAGACTCGGCACCGTCGAACTCGCCTGCCGCTGACAACCAGGAGGTACTGATGCCCTTCATCCAGGTCACGCTGATGGAAGGTCGCACGATCGAGCAGAAGCACGATCTGATCAAGCGACTGACCGAGGCCACCACTGAGGCGATCGGCGGCGACGCCGCCCGCGTCCGTGTCGCGATCTACGAGGTCACGTCCGACGAGTGGGGTATCGGTGGCGTTCCGGTGTCCGTGCTGAGGCCCAACAGCTGACCGACCGTGCGTCTGGGTCAGATGTCCATCGGCTGAAGCAGCCCGGTCCGCACGTCAAGGATCGCTCCCGCGACCACGAGGTCGTCGGGGAGCAGCGGGAATGCGCGCACGCGCACGACATCCGTGATCAGGGCCGACACCTGATCGGTCACCGTGCGGATCTCGAGGCTGCGCGTGTCGACACCGGACTTCTCCAGGATCTGCTGGTGCACGTCGACCTCCTCACCGCTGGCCATCTTGCAGTCGGTATGCGGCATGATCAGCACTCGGCGTACGCCGAGCAGGTACGTCGCCAGAACCAGGGTGCGCAGGACGTCCTCCGTGACGCGAGCGCCTGCGTTGCGCAGGATCTTCGCGTCGCCGGGCTGCATGCCCAGCACGCCCAGCGGTGCGATGCGCGAATCCATGCACGTGATCACCGCCAGACCCTTGACGGCCCAGCCGGTCAGTTCGGAAGCGGTGAAATGCTGCGCGTAGTCGACATTCGCCTCGATCACATCGGCGAAGGCATCCGCAGGGAACGGCTTGAGGGTGGCGGTCCGCGACAGCGTCATGGACTCACCCTAGCCAGCCGATGCCCCGCAGCCCGTCAGGCGTGCGCGCCCCGCAGGGGTCTGGCCGTGCGATGGGTCTTGCGGTGCAGGGTCCAGTGCTGCGCACCCTTACGGGCCTGCCGCTGCTGATCCCGCTGCGCCAATTGCGTCCAGACCGGCCGCATCCTCAGATCGTGACGTGCATCCGGCATCCATCCTGATGGCATGATCACCACCTCCTCAGACACCTCCATTGTGCGCCCGCCGGGCGCAGGAGGCCAGATCAGGCGTCGATGCGATCACGGTCGAGGGACGCGGCACCCTCGACGATGAAGTCCTTCCGCGGGGCGACATCGCTGCCCATCAGCAGGTCGAAAACCTCGTCGGCCGCCGCTGCGTCGGTCATCGTGATGCGCCGCAGGGTTCGATGGGCCGGGTCCATCGTGGTCTCCCGCAGTTGCGACGAGTCCATCTCACCCAGGCCCTTGTACCGCTGGACGGGATCCTTGACGCGACGCCCGCGCTTGTCGGCGTCCTTCAGGACGGTGTGCATCTCGGCATCCGAGTAGGTGTACACGACGTCATTGGCCTTGGACCCCGGATTGATGATCTCGAGCCGATGCAGCGGGGGCACGGCAGCGAACACGCGCCCGTCGTCGAGCAGCGGCTTGAG
>JAPLBU010000313.1 GCA_026392575.1 Actinomycetota bacterium
CGCCTGCCGGCCTTCCGAGTGCCCTGCGTCACCACGAGACGGTTCCCATCGGCGACTGTCGTGTCGAGCATGGTCGTAACGTCCTGCCGGGGCAGTAGGCGCCCAGGCGGCGCCTGCCCGTTGATGGTGCTCACATCGAGGGCACTGGCGGGCGCTGCCTCTGACGGCTGGCTGCTGCTCGCGCACCCGCACAGAACCAGCATGGACGATCCGAGCAGCGCGGCCAGCCGGGGAGTGATCACTCCGCGAGGCTACTGGTTGAGCGTCATACCGATCTTGTGCTGGCCGGTTGCGCTGGTCTGCGGTGCAAACCGGATGAGTGTCGAGGCGAGTCGAAGATGGTCTCCGAAATAGTCGCCGGAACCAGCCTCGACGGTTGCATGGATGACGCCATCGTCAGTGACGCTGAGGTTGCGGAGCAGGGGGTCACCGTACGGTGACGTTTCGTCGGCAAGGGAGCCCAGCGCAGGTGCGGAGCCAAGCTGGGGCAATGCACGTGTCAGCCCGGCACCGCTGTCAGCGTTGTCCCACCGGGCCATCAGCCGGAGCGAGCGACCGGCGTCGGCGGCTTTCAGCACGGGCGTCCGCCCGGCGGCTGTCTTCCCGAGGATCAGCGTGTCGTCATCGCACCTGTCAGGGAGCCATGACTGTGCGTGGGACAGGTGACCGCCCAGGCACTGGTCGGCGCGGCCAGACCGAGCGCCGTTGAACCTACGGCGGCCGCGAAGGGCATGGCGGCGATGCGCTGGCACCTCACTGGTGTCTCCCTATCGTGACCATCAGGTGGATATTCCGGTGCCGGCCGGCAGCCACGGTGGTGACTCCAGGCCGTACTCGGACTGGAGGAGTGCTTCTGCGACGGTGAGGCCGGACTCGATGAAGTCCTGGCTGGGGGACCAGCAGTCGACAGCGACGGAGATGCCGGTGCCAGCGAACGGGGTGCGCAGATAGGGGATGATCTCGCCGGAGTTCGCGTGGACTCGCCAGGCATGAAAGGCATTGCCATACGGGGTTCGGGCCCAGTCGATGAACCCCGACCAGTACGGGTCTCCCGGATCATCCGTGCCGGTGCCTCGCGTGGAGCGGTGGCCCCGGAGATGGCGTCCTCCGACTGGTAGGCGTCCCAGAAATCGGTCGACTCCATGTCCGTGTAGCAGAGGAGAAGCGAGTTCTGGTTGCCCGCCTGCCCGCCGGGAACCTCGCTCTCCGGGCCGAAGTACACGATCCGTTTCACCGGCAGATCCGTCACGGACATGCCGCCCACGACATTGAGCTTGCGCCACCACGGACTGCTGAACGCCATGATCAGCTTCGAACTCGGCCCGGTCCCGACGGAGTTCAGTACTCGCTCGAATGGGGCGTCCTGCAGCAGGGGACTGCGGTTCGCGAGCTCCTTCATGGGTTCGGACGGGATCGCCAGGATGACGCGCTTGGCCCGCACGGTGGAGACGACGCCGACCGCGTCAGTGAAGGTGATCACCGAGCCGCCGCCGGGGGCCGGTGCGATCGAGGTCGCCCGTGTCTGCAGGTGCACCGACGCACCAGCCTCGCGCGCGATGGCGGCGAGGGTCAGCGGCAGCCGCAGGTAGCCGCCCGGAATGGTCCGGTAGGTGGCACCCGGACCGAAGTCGACGGACATCTGCTGCATCGTCTCCACGGCATTCCAGTTGTCCGTGGAGATGGGGTAGCCCACGCCGTCCCCCATGAACGCGTAACCCTCAGGACTGAGCGTCCTCTGCATGAGGTTCCAGTAGCCCTGGTTGCGGAGCAGCTCGCCCTCGAACGTCGCGGTCTGCTTCACCTTCGACCAGGCAGCCGGGGTCAGGGTGTCTGCGCCGGGGACGTAGTCGGTGATGCCACGGAGCAGGAGATCCGCCGGGGTCCTGCCCTGCTCTGACGGTGCTAGCACGTAGGGGACGACGCTGGGGTCCGAGTACTGAGACTCGCGGAAGCGCTTGCCGCGCAGGTAGACGAAGTTCTCGCCGTTGCTCGTGGTGAAGTCCGCGCTGGGCAGCCCGAGGGCGTCGATCAGGCGCGGGACGATCTCTTGCGTGTCGAGGAAGCGCATCCCGCCGAATTCGGCCGTGAGGCTGGGAGCACCGGGGGCGGCGACGGACCAGATCCGGCCGCCGAGCCGGTCGGTCGCCTCGAACACGGCAACGCGTGGGCTTGCCATGTCGATGGGGGAGCCGCTGTTGGCCGTCCCCGTCAGGATCCGGTAGGCGGCATACAGCCCGGTGGGCCCGCCGCCGATGATCGCGACGTCGAGCTCCTCGCTGCCGACGGGGCCATCGGACGTCGTGCTGCAGGCCGTGAGGGCAGCCGGCGTCAGGGCGCCGACGAACGCCGCGGCTGCCCCCCAGCGCAGCACCTCCCTGCGGGAGACATCGCGACCGGCAGGACTCATGCGGTGGCCCTCCGGCTAGGCGCTGAGACGCGGATGTCCCCGTGTCTCGTGCCGACGCGGGTCAGCGTCTGTTCTTCAAGGTCACGACGTAGCTGTATCGGCTTCCGTCATTGGCGACACGCTCGATCGTCATCTCCCGCTGCCGGCTGTTGCCAACCTCGTTGGTGCAGTAGGACACCGCTCCCACAGAGGGCTTGGTGAAGCTGCACGTTGCCGGTTCCCCTGAGTTCGAGCAGGCCCCGGAGACGTTGACCCAGCCATCAGCCGTAGACAGCCCCCAAACGTTCGCGAGAATCCAGCAACTCTGTGTCTTGATGACGGCCTTGGCATCCGGCCGCGTGGCGCTGGGTGGATAGCGGAGGTTCAGCACGACGTCCGTCGAGTCGCCGCTGGCCTTCCTCGAATCCGTCATGGACGAGCCGGGCTCAACCGTCATCTTCCGGCCCGAATTCGTCTCGACGAGCACGGGCTCGTCGCTGTTGTTGACGAGGGTGACGGTGGAGCCGCTCAAGGGTGCCGCCTTGGCCAGGACGATGGTGGCATCGTCCGTGTTGTCCGACGAGCCTTCGTGATTGACGAGCTCAAGAGCGACATCGCCGGGGTGCTGGGAGTCAGCCTCGAAGCCCGCGAGGAGCGCCTCGCCATCGATTGCTGCGGCGATGGCCCTGCGAGCCTTCGCGCAGGAGATGCCTTCGACGCCGAGTACGTACGTGCCGGCCTTCACCTTCTCGCCGTCGACCTTGGTGCCCGCCGGGACAGTGATCGACTTGCCCGTACACGCGTGACCGTGCGTGGGCGTCGCCGATGCCCCTGGCGCGAGCATCAGACTCGCACCACTGGCAAGCATCACTGCCGCGGTTACCCCCGCTGCCATCGTCCGGATCTTCATTCGATCTCTCCTTGGAAGTGAAGTGGTGGGCCTAGAAGAAGGTGACCCGGCGGGTCGTGATGTCGTAGTAGGCCTGCACGACGCCGACC
>JAPLBU010000190.1 GCA_026392575.1 Actinomycetota bacterium
AACAACGGGAACGACGTATCCGCGCCAGCGAAGCCGAACACATTGTTGAAGAAGATCGCGCACAGTCCCAGCGTTGCGAAGAACGACAGCACCACGGTGCCGATGAGCAGCAGGGGTGCCGCGATGGATCGGAGCAGCAGCATCAGGATGCCGAAGATCACGAGCAGCACGACGGGGATGATCAGGTTTCGATCATGCAGCGACGCTTCGTCGACATCGAGTTGGGAAGCGGTCTGGCCGCCGACCAGTGCGTCGGCGCCCTCGACGGCGTGCACGTTCGTGCGCAGGAGGCTGATCACCTCGATGGCCTGTGGGCTGTCTGCGGCATCGGCAAGGGTCACCTGAAGCTGCACGCGCCCGTCGACGACCTTGACGGGAGCCTGCTCGGCGCCGGGTACGCCCGCGGGGATGCCTGTGTACTGGATGACATCGGCGACGCCGGGGGTGCCGGCGGCCACCGCGGCGACGGCATCGGCCTGCGCCTCGTTGGCGATGATGATGGCCGGAGTGCCGAGTCCGCCGGGGAAGTGCGCAGCCAGCTCGTCCTGCCCGATGACGGAGTCCGTGCGCTCCACGAAGGCCTCGGTCGTCGTGATGCCGTCGGCCTTGAGCGTGAAGGTGAACGCGGCGAGGATCAGCATCGCGATGGTCGTGATGATCCACGTCTGGCGAGGACGCTTGCCGATGCGGCCGGCGAGGCGTGACCACAGCCCCGAGAGCCGCTCGTCCTCCTCGCCCTCGCTCGGGACCTTGGGCCAGAAGGCCCAGCGACCGGGCGGGAACTTCGCGCGGGAGAACGGACCCCACTCGGGGCGACGGATACGCATGATCCCGAACACGACCCAGCCGACGATCGTGACCAGCGCGAGGACTGCACCGACCAGAGCGAAGGGGCCGACCGGCACATCGACGACGAAGCTGAGTCCCAGCCCGATAACCGTCGGGACGAGGAACGCGAGGATCGGCAGCACGATGCTCGGAATCACCAGCAGCGCCGGCAGGAACGTCAGCATGACGACGAGTGCACCGATGATGCCGGCGGCTCCCACCGGGCCAAGCGAGCGATTGGAGTTCAACTGACTGAGCAGCAGGCACAGCAGGCCGATGATGACGGTTGCCGCGCTCGCGACGATGGGCTCGACGACGCCACGCCAGGCCGCCTTCATCGCGTCGGTGTGCAGGGCGTGATGATGCAGTTCTTCTCGATATCGCGCAACCATGAGCAGGGCGTAGTCCGTCCCCGCACCGAAGACGAGGACCGTCAGGATGCCCTGGCTTTGACCGTTGAGGACGAGTACCTCGTTCTTCGCGAGGATGTAGACGATCGCGCCCGCCACCGAGAGAGCCATGCCCGCGCTGACCAACGGGATCAGCCACAGGAACGGGCTTCGGTAGACGAAGATGAGGATGATCGCGACGATGAGGGCGGTGGCTCCGAGCAGGGTCGTGTCGATCGCGCCGAAGACGCTGATCAGGTCGGTGAGAATGCCGACGGGCCCGGTCACGTTGACCGTGAGCCCGGTGACGCCCGCTGCCGCATCGCGCAGTGAAGCGGTGACGATGCTGAGGACGAGCTCGCCGTCGACCTTCTCCTGTGCCAAGTCGGCGTTGAGTGGCACGGCGATGAGGACGGCCTTGCCGTCCTGCGACGGGATGGGCACGATCGGCGCCGGGTCGACGTAGTCGGCGATCGTCTTGTCGCTCACCGGGAGGGTGGGGATCTGCGCAGCGAAGGCAGCTGACGCGGCTAGGTCTTCGGCGGTGAGTGCGCCGCCATCCGGCCGGGTGATGACGATCAGACCGGGGAGGGACTGCTGGTCGGCGAAGGCCTCGGCCTGCTTCGCCACGACGGTGGACTCGGCCGATGCCGGCAGGAACGAGGCGTTGTCGTTGGTCTGGACCTCGCTCAGCTTTCCGCTCAGGGGACCGACAGCGCTGCCGATGACGAGCCATCCGATGGCGACGACGATCGCGAGCCACACGGCTCGTCGACCGGCGGAACGGCGTGCGGGTGCGGGAGCGCGTTCGTCGGTACCGAGA
>JAPLBU010000008.1 GCA_026392575.1 Actinomycetota bacterium
GGACGCCGATGCCTTCCGCAAGCTCGGGGCCGACTTCAGCGGCCAGACGGTCAAGGGCGTCGGTTTCGACCGCGAGACCCTCGAGACCGCAGGTATCGAGCGGGCCCATTCCTTCGCCGCCGTGAGCAGCGGCGACAACAGCAACATCCTCGCCGCCCGGGTTGCCCGCGAGACCTACGGAGTCGAGCAGGTCGTGGCCCGCATCTACGACCCGCGCCGGGCAGAGGTCTACCAGCGTCTGGGCATTCCCACCGTCGCCACAGTCTCCTGGACCACGGGCCAGATCATGCGCCGGATCCTTCCACTTGGCGCCGAGGACGAGTACCGCGACCAGAGCGGGGCAATCGTGCTTGCCGAGGTGCACCTCGGCTCGACCTGGCTGGGCAAGCGGGCCAGCGCGCTTGAATTGGCGTGCGGCGCCCGCATCGCCTACCTCACCCGCTACGGGCAGGCGTTGCTGCCGGATGCCGATACCGTGCTGCAGGAAGGCGACCTCGTCCACGCCCTCTTTGCGGCCGACGCACGCGACACCGTTGAGCAGGTCTTCGAGCGCGGGTCGGTTCCCGGGCACGGGGCGGAGGGACACTGATGCGCGTCGCCATCGCTGGAGCCGGCAAGGTCGGCCGCGCCATCGCCCGAGAACTCGTCGGCAACGGCCATCAGGTCCTCCTGATTGACCGCGACCCCGAGGTCGCAAGCCCCGGAGTTGTCGAGGGCGCCGACGTCCTCATCGCCGATGCCTGCGAGATCTCCGCGCTCGACGAAGCCAATCTGTCCCACTGTCAGGTCGTGGTTGCCGCCACCGGTGATGACAAGGTGAATCTCGTCGTCTCGTTGCTCGCCAAGACCGAGTACGGCGTGCCCCGCGTCGTGGCACGCGTCAATCACCCGAAGAACGAGTGGATGTTCGACGAGTCATGGGGTGTCGACGTCGCCGTCTCCACGCCGCGCATGCTGTCGGCCCTCGTCGAGGAGGCCGTCAGCGTCGGCGACCTGGTGCGCCTGTTCACGTTCCGCCAGGGCGACGCCAACCTCGTCGAGATCACGCTGTCGTCCGACTCCCCCGTCGTCGGTCAGCGTGTTGGTGACCAGAACTGGCCCACTGATACTGCGCTGGGCGCGATCGTGCGAGGACCACGCGTGTTCGCTCCGTCGGCCGCTGCAGAGGCTGCTCGGTCACGCCTGATCTTCTGAGTCGCTCGACTCCGACAGCTTCGCCTGCTCGCGCTCTGCACGCTTCTGCGCCAGGACCGGGGCCAGCACGCGATACGTCCAGTAGGCAGCACCCAGGAACAACGGGTAGCCCATCACGATCTTGACGATCCCCTGCACCTCAACCCATCCGGCGAGGTACATGGGTGTCTGCACGATCAGGCGACCGAAGAACAGCCCCACCCAGATCCACGACGCGGCAGCGTAGGTGCGCCGAAGGACCGGATCCTTGCGCCAACTGGTGCCCTCGCCGGTCAGCAGGCCCATCGCAATACCGAGCAGTGGCCAGCGCACGATGATCGAGATGAAGAACGCCATGCCGTAGCCGAGGTTCGTCAGCATCCCCGGCAGGTAGATGTCGGAGGCGTTGTCGTTCCGTGACGCCCACCAAGCGGAGAAGGCGAGTCCGACGAAGCCTGCTGCCACCTGTCCGAGCTTCTCGTGCCGGATGAGCCGCCAGATCACGATGACGACACCCGCGGCGATGGCTGCGATCAGCGAGGATCGAAGGTTGCGCGAAGTGACGACGTACGAGATGACGAAGACCGCCGTGGGCAGGCCCGAGTCGATCACCCCGCGCCAGCCGCCGATGGCACGCTCGAGGAGCACCGCCTCGGCGCGAACCTCGGCAGGTGTCTCGAACTCGGGCTCGGGCTGGGTCTCGGGTGTCGTCATCCCGTCGCGGGCTTCAGCTCGTAGCGCGGGTTGTAGATGGTGGGATCGTCCGCGTTGCACGTAAGACGACCGTGCACGACGATCGTGCGTCCCGGGTCGATGCCGGGGATCCGACGCCGACCAAGCCAGATGACAGACACCGATCCAGAACCGTCGTACAGCTCGATCTCGAGTGCTGGCACGGTGCTGCGGGGCCGCATCGTGACACTGCGCACCATGCCGCGGACTGTGACGGTCTGCCCTGGCGTGCAGCAGTCGATGGTGGTCAGGCCCTCAAGATCGGCACCATGCACCTGATCGCGTAGTTCCTCGGCCTCGACCTGCGCCTGAGTCCGGTTGAAGCGGCTCCATCGGCCGCCTCGTCCGGTTGAGGCAGGAGCGCTCGCAGCGCGTTGCGTCATGGCCTCAGGCTAACGCGTCTCGGTGATCTCTGGCCCACGCCCCTCGCCGCCCCGAACGACAACCAGGTTGCGGACCATGTCCTCGAGCACCGTCGTGGTCTCCCCCGGCTTGGCCGCTGCTCCAAGGAACACGGCGCGCAGGAACCAGCGCGGACCCTCGATGCCCGCGAAGCGCGCCGGCTGCAGGCCACCCGTTCCGTCCGAGGACTTCACCTGGGCGCGCAGTTCGGGGCCGAACGGTCCGTCGGCCTCCTCTACGAGACCGCCGGACTGGTTGATGGAGGACTTGATCTGACCGCGCACGTCCTCCCACAGACCGCCGCTGCGCGGTGCCGCGTAGGGCTGGACCTGAACGGCGCCATCGCTGCGCGCGAAGGTCAGCAGCGACACATTGCCGGACGCCTCGTCGACCTGAACCTGCACGTCGACACCCGGAGTCGGCGCTACGCGAAGCGCACCAAGCTCGAGGCGCTCGATGTCCGTCGCGGCATCGACCTCGGACTCGTCCCACGGTCCATTTGGACGCAGGTCCACTTCGCCACCCTTCGCTCGCCCGATCGGCGTTATCAAGCCGTTACCGTACCGCTCGTCACCCGGCATGGCCTCCGGTGGAGCCAAACCCACCCTCGCCCCGGTGCGACCCGGGGAGTTCCTCGACCTCGTGCAGCCGAGCAGACCCAACTTGCTGGACGAGCAGTTGGGCGATGCGATCGCCACGCTCGATGGTGACGGCGGACTCGGGATCGTGGTTCACGAGGATCACGCCGATCTCGCCCCGATAGCCGGCATCGATGACACCCGGGGCATTGACGAGACCGACGCCGTGGCGAAGGGCAAGTCCGCTGCGCGGGCACACGAGCGCGACGTAGCCAGGCGGTAGAGCAATCGCCACACCCGTGGGCACCAGAGCCCGCATGCCGGGCTCGAGGCGGATGTCGATGCGGCTGCGCAGGTCGAGGCCAGCATCGCCCGGCTGCTCGTAGGCGGGCAGCGGCAGGTCGGGATCGAGCCGGGTGATCAGCACGTCGACAGGCATCGTCACGGGTTCAGCTCCACGGTGTGCTGCTCGCCATCAGGACGCCAGGCGGGGCCACCTGCCGCCCGGTCGGCAATCGCCTGCTGGACATGCTCGGCCGTGCCGTGATCGACGAAGTGCTGCAGCGGGACCTGGATGAACAGCGCAGCGGCGGAGATGGCGACCGGCCCGTCCGTTCCGTTGAGTCGGCCGATAGCACGCGTGAACACCTTGCGGCCCTTCACCCCGACCACCTCGGCATCGATGAACAGGGTGGAGCCCAAGGGAACCGGCCGCCGGAAGTCGCACTCGAGGCGGCCGGTCACGGCCGGGCCTTCAAGCAGCCAGTTGAGCGAGCCGAGGATCTCGTCGACCGCCGTCGTCAGTAGTCCGCCATGCGCCAGGCCGGGTGCCCCCTGATGATGCTCCGTCGGCGTGAACAGTCCAGAGACCGTGAGCCCCTCACCCGCCGTGATACGCATGTGCAGGCCCGTCGGATGCTCCGACCCGCAGCCGAAGCACCACCGGTAATGCGACGGGATGGGCGTGCCGGGGGCGGGTGCGTTCGGGGACCGCAGGGGCAGGACCGCATCAGCAGGTGGCGACGTGGGCAATGTTCCTCGGGGCCGATGCGAACCGGACGAGGCAGGGTCAACGGTCACGTCAGCGACCATACCCGTGGATGGCCCGGGCCTCACGCTCGCCCACAGGGACATGCAAGGCTGCGCATGTGAGCACCGGGACGTCCTACCGCGAGCGGCTGACTCCACGCTGGTGGGCGTGGCTGCTGGCGTTCTCGCTCATGCTGATGGTTGCCATCGCGTATGGCGCGGCATTCGGCAGCACCGTGGGCTGGATCCTTGTCGGGGTCGGGGCACTCATCGTGATCCTCCTGCTGATCATCACGGCACCCTGTATCGAGGTCACCGACGAGCATCTCGCTGTCGACTCGGCCCAACTTCCCCTCGCCAGCATCGGATCCGCCACGGCGGTATCCGGTGCGGAGATGCGTGACCTCAGGGGTCCTGGCTCGGATGCCCGACTATTCGTCGCCCTGCGTCCGTGGTCGGCAGCCGCCGGCGTACTCGTGCGCCTCGACGATCCCGAGGATCCCCACCCCGCGTGGCTGTTCACGTCACGGCACCCCGCTCGCCTTGCTGCCGCTATCACTGCAACGATGGACTGCTGAACCGACCAGTCGACGGAGGACCCATGGAGAGCAACGCGATCGAGACAGCCCCCGAGGCTGAGGTCGAGATCAATCCGATCGCCCACCTGATCGCCCCGATCGCGGCCATCGGCGCGACGATGCTGGTTCGGAAGATGCTGAACTCGGGCTACAAGCGCGCCACCGGACATGAGGCGCCCGTCCCCCGCGATCCCCAGGTGACCTTCGCGCGCGCCCTGCTGTGGACCGCCGTCACCGCGGTGACCGCAGCTGTCGTCGAGGTTGCCGTCTACCGGCTCGCCAACCAGTTCGGCGACAAGCCGCTCAGCTAGGCGGGAAGCGGACCAACAGGGCGCTAAGCCGACCAACGGGGTGCTGCGGGACAAATCGCGAATCCCGCCCGTTTTGCCCCCTCAGATCACCCGTTTCTCCCGGATTCCGGGACAAACGGGTGAGGAAACGAGGTGCCGGGGCCGTTATTGCCGATCTCTCCCGCTACCTGCTCGTTCCTACGCGCACTTACGTCACCCAGGCTCCGGGGCTCGCTGCGCTCACTCCTCGCCTACGCGCACTCGACGCAGATGGGGCCTCTCTTGCCCTCATGATCTAGCTGACTGCGGTGCTGCACGAGGAAGCACGAGCTGCAGGTGAACTCATCGGACTGGCGTGGCAGGACACGTACCGTCAGGCTCTCGTCCGACAGGTCTGCGCCCGGCAGCTCAAGGCTCTCGGCCAGTTCGGCCTCGTCGACGTC
>JAPLBU010000128.1 GCA_026392575.1 Actinomycetota bacterium
CGGTACTTGTCTGCCGGGTAGATGCCCAGCACCTGGGCCGCGTCCTCCACCGCGTACCGGACGAGCTGCCCATCGATCACGCGACGGTCGAACCGATCGATGAGGAGCCCCCGCTCGCCGGATCGATCGATGATGATGCGGAAGGCCGGAACAGGCAGTCCGGACTTCCGAGCCAGACCTAGGAACCACGCCTCGTTGTCAACGAGGTTCGGGTACTCGGGAGGTGTGAGTTTCAGAATCGCATCCTGGCCACTCGCCGATGCCGGCACGGTGATCATGGCCGCCGAAGCCTTGTCCTGGACACCCGCCATTCCTCGACGTTCCAGAAGTCCAGCACGGTCGAGGACCTCCCTGAAGGAGATGTCAGTGCCGTCACGCCAGACAACCGTAGGTTCCGGAAGCACGGGTCGCTCACCCGCTGGCACGACCCGCACATCCCCCACAGGGTCTGCGCCGATCGCAAGAACAAGCGAAAGCTCATCGTCGAGGGATGTCTTGAGCGCCTCGCGCACAGCGGTTAACCGCCGCCCCTCAGGGAGCAGGCCGGCGAAGAACGCAGGCACGGCACCGGCCGCCGTGACGAGTGGCTCGGATGAGAGCGGCAGCGTTGTCGCAACCGCAGGGCCACCCTCGCCGAGGTAGCCATCGTCGTAGCGAAACACGATGCCATGGGGAGTACGCCGCAGCGTCGCCGCTCGTCGGTCACCTTTCAGCACATCCGCGGCATCGACACCCCGCAACGCGCGCACGTCCGTATCGGTCGTCACGGCCGGGCCAGCGCACGGAGTTCGAGTCCCAGCGCACCAAGCACAGCTACGACCTTGTCCAGCCGCACACTCGGCTTGCCATGCTCGAGCTCTCGAATGAATCGCTCCGATGTGCCGGCCAGATCAGACAGGTCACGCTGCCGCAGGCCTAGGGCACGCCGTCGATCCCGGATATCTCGTCCCAACCCGTCCATCGCATCCCTCCAATCGGCACGATCATGCCGAATCAGCCCATATTGATGCCGAGGATACAGGTAAGCCACCCATAACAGCACGATCATGCCGTTATCGGCGCCATTGCCGGTCACCGCCCGCGGGAAAGGTGTCAATCAGCACGATCGTGCCGCTATTCAGGGACCGAGCACGCGATCGCGACGGGCGATGATCTGTGTCCGCACCGGACCCGTGAGGAGGTCCGGCGCACCGAGATCGGGGCGTCCGAACCGGTCGTGCGGGTTGATGCCGAGCGCACGGAGGAACGAGTCCGCTCGTTGCGTGACGGATCCCGCGACACCAAAGCCTGCCAGCAGGTCCTGGATGCGGATATCGCGATACTCGATGTCATCGTTCGCCCGGAACGCCAGCCATGCGACCGCCGCTGCGCCACGAACCGGGCTGGCCTTGCGACGGAAGACCGACGAGTCGCCAACAGCCGCGCGGCTCAGCAGTCGGCGCATGACCGTGCGGTACTCGGCATCGAGAAGCTCAGTCGCCACGCGATCGCACTCGTCGAGCATCACCTGCACGACCGGCCGGATATCGTCAGGGATCCCGGCCCACTTGAACGGCTCGTCGGGTAGTGGAGTGGCGTCCAGCGACATGAGCTGATCACGTCCACCGACCCGGGCATCGAGAATCGACAGCACGTACGCATCGTCGTACAGCGCCTCCGGGGTCATGACCCCCATGGCTGCAAGTAGGGCCTGCGGGCCCTGCCGTCGCGCAGATCGGATGGTCCGCTGATACTCCGGCTCCCAGCGGGCGACGAAGGCGATCGTCTCCTCCGTGAGTTCCCTTGAAATTCCGCGTTCGGCATGGCAGTGCCGGATGAAGGCGCGCAGGACGGTCGGGATGCGTGCGAGGAAGTCGACATCAGCCATGATCTTGCGCGGCACCCAGTCCACGAGCAGGATCTCGACATTCACCGGGCTCCAACGCAGGGGATCGCTGCCGCAGTATCCGCTCCCGAACCACAGCAGGCTCTGCATGATGTCTGCGTCATCAGGCCCATCCAGGCCGAGCGAGAACTCCGACGCGAAGAAGTCGCGCGCGATCTCGTCGAGCGCCGCCTCGCTCCACTCGCGCAACGCGGGCGCCGTTCCTCCGCTCGGCAGCATCCGGCATATCCACTCCACGAGCGGCCGACAGAGCGGCCAGGTCTCAGTCTCTGTTCGCGGGTACTGCATCGACGAAACCGCGATGGCCTGCTCGATCGCGGCACGCGCGTCACGCGCATCCACCGGGACGAGTGTCTGGGTGTGCGAGTCGATGGAGCGCCTCATCTTCTCGACCATCACGACCAGAGTCACCGGGGCGACGAAGGCGTCCTTGACCACAGTGCCCAGGTTGTGGTCGATGTAGACGAGCGCAGCGAACGCTTCTCCGTTCGGCAGCGTGACACCGATCAAGTAGTCATCCCCATCGCCGAGGACGTGGCTAAGGAACCACACCTCGGGCTCCGGACGCGCCTCGCGCAGTCCGCGCAGCCAGGCGGGCATCGGCTGGCGCCGCACACTGATCTCCCGGTCGATTCGAGGGACGAGCTGCTCGTCCGCAACCAGGGCGGCCATGACCGTCAAGGCAGCGGTCGTCTCGGCGAATTCGATGTCGATGAAGCTCTCAACAAGCGAGGCGACACTCGCGGTGCCGGGAGTGCGATCGAACGGATCAGCCGTGCGCTCGTCAAGAACGGACAGCAGGCCCGAGACCGTCATGAGCAGGCTGATGGGTTCGGGATCGCGAAGCGAGCGGCGCAGCGTCTGGATGAGTTCGAGTTCGGGGGCCTCATCCAGCGCACTGGGGGCCGGACGCACGACGCTGAGGTGGGCGCGACGACGTTGCGGCCCCCGGCCTCCCCCGCGATCCCTGCGTCCGCTCACGCGGACAGCGTATGACGGAGCCTTCTGCGGCACCCGCGACAGGCGCAACCATCCGCATCACCGTGCAGAACCATGACACAGGCGACGGTTCCGTCCGGACGGCAGTCGCGGGGCTCGGCCCGTAGATGCTCGAAGAGGTCACCTCGAAGGGTCACGGAAGGCTCAGGGCAGCCTTCAGCCCATCGTTGATGGCCTCCATCGTCTTTGAGCTCAGCGCACCGATGTCGGCCTTCACTTCGTCGTCGTACAGGTCGTAGATGTCGTCACAGACAATGCGCCCCCCCGGAAGCACTTCGGTCGGTGGAATCTCGACGATGCTGGGGATGTCGGGCTTGGCGGACGTTGTGAATCTGACCACCAGAACGCTCTCGAGTTTGCGGTTGCGGATGTTGTTCGAAACGACGAGAAAGAACTTGTCGTCGGCGAATCCCGAAGGCCGTGCCCTATAGACCCGACCGCGAACAAGTGCAGTCACGGCTCATCCGTCCAAGCAGGTAGGCGGCGACGTGACATGCGACGACGCGCACCGGCGTCTTCGGCATAGTCGACAGCCAACTGCTCGTAGCCCTCCTCTTCTGCGCTCATCCGGATGGCCGCCAGACCCGCCTCGAGCACGGCATGGAGCAACATCGCCTCGCCTACGTCGGCGTCGGCGCTTGGCCCGTTCGGGCACAGACGCTCCAACGCCCGCCGGAATGCCGGGGAGGCCCGCAGCAGGGTGAGGTCCGTCTCGTCCCTGGCGGTGAGAGGAACATTCGGGCGCCGCACGACGCGGTCGCTCATGCGAGTGCTCATGGAAGGCATTGTGCTGTACTTACTGAGTCGGGTCAATGCATTCTTTACTGAGTCACTCAACGCAGAGGCCCCGGGATTACCGGGTTGATGAATTCGGCTCATGGCGGCAGCGTGACCCAACGGTCCTGTGGATCGTCACTTGCGATCCACAGGACCGCCATGCATAGCGACGGTCACCTCCGTGGCAGCAGTCCGTCCGCGAGGGTCGACCCGCGGGAAACCGCGGTGATCCCCGAGTCCACGACCGAGCCGGCCCTCAGTGCATGAAGGTGTCCGGGTTCTTGACGTCCGGCTCGGTGCCGTCGAGCGCCTCTATCGTCGCAATATCCGCCGGGTCGAGGTCGATGTCCTGGGCACGCAGGTTCTGCACAAGGCGCTCAGGGTTCGATGACTTCGGGATCGCGCACAGTCCGACGTTGACGTGCCAGGCGAGGATCACCTGAGCCGGCGTGCATCCGTACTTGTCCGCCAGGTCGGCGAAGACCGGCAGCTCGACGAGCCCGGTGCCCTGGCCCAGCGGCGACCACGACTGCGTGACGATCCCGAGTTCGGCGTTGTAGGCGCGCGGCCCTCTCTGCAGGTGGCGAGGATTCACCTGCAACTGATTCAGCTCGGGTACTGCCCCCGTCGCCGAGATGATCCGATCGAGGTACTTCGGAAGGAAGTTCGACGTGCCGATGTGGCGCACCTTGCCCTGCTCGCGAAGCACGATCAGGCCCTCCCACGCCTCGACGTAGCGATCCTGATCCGGGTTGGGCCAGTGGATGAGCATCAGGTCGATGTACTCGACGCCCAGCTTCCGGGCCGCGTCCTCGAAGGCCAGGGCAGCACCTGCCACCGAATGGCTCTCACGGTCGAACTTCGTCGTGATGAACACGTCCTCACGAGCCACGCCACTGGCCGCAACCCCACGTCCCACACCGACCTCGTTGCCATACGCGAATGCAGTGTCGACGAGGCGGTAGCCCAACTGCAGGGCCTCCGCCACCGCCCGCTCGCACTCGGCATCATCCATGGGCCAGGTACCCAGCCCGATCAGTGGAACAGTCCCGCCATTCACCAATGGAATGCTCATATCTCCATGCTAGAACTCGATCTCATCCATTCGGCAGTCAGTTGCCGTGCACTGGCTCACCCGATCCCTTGGCCACGGGGCGACAAACTCGGCGCACCCGCACGACCTGGGCAATCAGGATGGCGAAGACGATGATCACAACTCCGAAGAGGATGAGCGCCAGGGTTTGCCCTGCCGTGGCGAGAAGTCTTGGCGGCGTCGGTGCGTAAAGGGACACCGCTTCCGTCACATCAAGGTTCGCCGTTCCAACGACCGGATCCCCCAAGACCGTGGGGAAGTAGGTCGCTGTGATGGTCCGAGGTCCCGTGACTGCGGCCACGAACTTGATGGATGCCATGCCGGTTTCATTCGTTGACATCGCTCCGAGCGGAACCTGATTGTCGCCGGGGGCGAACATCGTCGTGCTTTCGTAGAAGTTCACCTGCACACCCGGAACGGGCTGACCATTCAACGTGACTGTGGCGGTGACGGTGTTCTCCGGTCCCGCTTCGACCGCGGTCACCGTGACGACGGGCAGCGTCTCCGTTGCTACCGCAGCCAAGGATTCGGCGCGAGCAGGTTGCGCATTGGTAACTCCCACCGCGCCGATGCCCACCATGAGCAGGATCACTGCTCCCACAACACCGGCAGCTCGCCCGTGCGAAGACTTTGTGGGTGACGCGGATCCCTCATCGGATGCATCGGCACCGGGGGACAGTTCCTGCATCTCGACGATCGACAGCATCGGAACGACGCGGAAGAGCAGCATCAGCAGCAGGGTAATCGCCGCAGCTCCGGCGACGGTCATGGTGATCGAGACCCAGGTAAAGCGGAAGAGTTCTCCGAAGGAGTTGGTGAGTCGGTCGTAGCCGGACGTCTCGATGACCATGATCACTCGCTTGATCCACATCGCGATGACGACGAGGATCGATGCGATGACGATGCCCCCGATATTTCGCGTCCACGGAAGGGCAACGAGCACCAGCGGAAGGATCGTGCCAGCGACGAGGAAGAGCCAGAACCAGCCCGCAACGCTTCCCAGCAGCATTCCGTACACGATCTCGGTTGGACCGATTTCGCCTACGTAGGCACTGGGGAGCAGGTCTGCGAACGTCAGGTAGAAGTACAGGGCACCGAGCGCCACCATGATGTATCCGAGTCGCACGAAATGCTTCTTGGTGATGAACGCCTCGAGATGGTAGCCACGTCGGAATCCCGCAGCGACCAGAATGACCAGAGCGACGCCGGAGTAGAGAGCTGCAATCACGAAGTAGGGGGCCCAGATGCTCTCGTGCCAGCCCGGCCGGCTGACGAGAGCGAAGGCCCACGCCAAGACCGAGTGCACGGAGACGGCCAGCGGAATGATGACGATTGCAACGACAATCGTCGCAGAGTGCAAGACGTGACGCTGGCGCTCGGAGCCGACCCAACCGCGAGATATGAAGCGGTAGAGGGCACGACGTCCGCGACCCAGCTCATCGGGATTGGATGCGAGCAAGGTCGCTGTGTCGGGGATCAACGGGAGGAGGAAGAAGACGAACGTCGCGAAAGTGTAGGTCGTGATCGCGATCATGTCCCAGAACACCGGTGATGCGACGTTCGCATGAATCACCATGCCGACGAGTCGATCCGGCCGGCCCAGGTGCGGGAAGATGAAGGCAGCTCCGACCAAGACCGTCACGAGAGCAGTGCCCTCAGCGAGTCGAACAAGTGGGGCTCGCCACGAGGCACCGGCCAGGAGCAGGATGGCCGAGACAACCGCGCCGCCATAGGAGACACCGATGATGGCCACGACATCGGCGATGTAGATGGCCCAGAACGAACTGTCGGTGTAGCCGGCCACCCCCATGCCCATCCGCAGCTGATAGATCCACGCGCCAAGGCCGGCAGCCACCACGATGGCTAGGAAGAGGGCGGCAATCAGGAACTTCCTGCTCGGCTTCCCGAAGGGCCGCATCGCAGCCTCGATGACGTCAGGGTGCTCGTTCCTAACAGTTGTCGACTCAAGGACGCTGCTCATCGCACACCCTCCAAGGGTCCGCCGACCGGCTGGCCATTGCCAGGGATGTAGTAGCACCGGGGATTGGTCCCGAGCTCTTCCTTGAACCGAACGGCATTGCCCTCGCGGAGGAAGGTCGAGAGCTTCACCGTGGACTGACCATTGACCGCCACATCAGTGACGAGGTCACCGATGAAGTGCGCCCCTCGGGGACACGCCTCCACACAGGCCGGAAGGTCACTGCTGTAGGGAATCCGGTCAGCGCAGAGGACACACTTGCCGACCGTGCCAATCTGGTTTGACGGGAACTCCGACGTGTTCGGCGACTGTTCCGGCATCTTGTTCGTCGGCGCCGGTGCGTTCCAGTTGAAGTAGCGGGCTTCGTACGGGCAGGCAGCCATGCATGCTCGCGAGCCAATGCACTGATCCTGATCAACGAGGATGACGCCCTGCTCGGTCTTGATCGTCGCGCTGACCGGGCAGACCTTGAGGCACGGCGGATCCTGGCACATCTGGCACATGACCGGCATGAAGAATTCCTTGCCGGCGTCATCGTGCCACGACAGGGTTCGCATCCAGGTCTGCTCAGGGGGCAGTCCGTGCCGCGTCTGACAGGCAGCGACGCACTTCCGCTCACCCTTGCAGGCCCTCAGGTCGACGACCCGGCACCACTGATGCTCCTGGCCACTCGTACCATCAGCCGTTGCGGCCTGGGCTTCGTCTCGGTAGGCGACCAGCCCCAGCGCACCCGCAGCCGTCGCGATTCCCGCCAGACCCAGGCCTCGGAGCAGATTGCGCCGAGACTGGTCCAGCTCCTCAGCAGCCGGGTCGAGCACGAAGTCCACGGGGGCGTCTTGGCGCTTTCCGATGCCGAACAGGCTGGTCATCTTTCCTCCAGATGTCAGATTCTCGTGGTCTGACAGCTCCGAGTCTCCGTCCCCAAGCCCCATGCGCGCATCGGTGCATCCCACAGACGGGATAGGTGTTTTCACCTAGTGGACTTGCGGGGATGCACCGATGCGCCGGGTCCCGGTCAGGAAGAAGACTCAGGGGTGTCGGGACGACCAACGCCTGACAAGTGGAGGAAACGGTGAGCAGCTTGTCGGCCACGAGAACGCAGGGGCCACATCCGCTGCCGATATCACCTTCGTCCGAAAACATGTTGGTGGGCTTCACCTACCGACCGACCCAAGGAGCGTAATGCGAAATTCAAAGATCGTGGCCGGGCTTGTTGCAGCTGTCGCCCTGGTGTCTCTCGCGGGATGCAGCAGCTCTTCGACATCCGAGGCATCGGCACCGGCGGCCAGTGCCAGCGCCACCAAGGCAGAGGATCTGCGCACCACCGATGCCGCGGTCGCCGTCGGCATGAAGGCCATCGACGCTCTCGTCGCGCAGATCGCCGCAGCGCCAGCAGCCGAGGGCAAGGCACTGTCCGAAGGCATCGAGCCGCTGTGGATGCCGATCGAGGGCACCGTTCAGGCCAACAGCCAGGAGACCTACGACGCGTACGAGGGCGGCTTCACGCTGCTCGAGTCAGGTGACGCGACGAAGGCTGCCGAGGGCGCCAAGGCCGTGACCGAGGCGACGGCCGCCTACCTCGCGAAGTTCCCGGGCTAGGTCGCCTACGGGTTGAGAACACCCGCGCAAGCGTGAATGAGTGAAGCGCTGCACCTCGTGGTGCAGCGCTTCACTCATCAACCGGGCGCCGCAGCCATAGGCCGCCCGTAGAGTTGCCATATCCGGAAAGGGGAGCCCATGAATGCATCTGGCGCACGCACCAGCCCGATTCGCGTGCTCATCGTGGATGACCATCCCCTCTTCCGCGACGGCATCCGGGAACGGCTTGAGTCCGGCGACGGATCGATCGTCGTCATCGGCGAGGCCGGCGACGGCAACCAGGCCCTCGCTCTGGTTGCCACGCTGACTCCAGACGTCGTCCTCATGGACATCTCCATGCCCGGCATGAACGGGATCGAAGCGACTCGACTGATCCACGGGGAGTTCCCCGATGTTGCGATCATCATCCTTTCGGTCTACGACGACGACCAGTACGTCCATGCAGCCATCACCGCCGGCGCCAGCGGCTACCTGCTCAAGACAGTCGAAGCCGCCGAGTTGCGCAACTCAGTTACGCGGGTGGCCAACGGCGAGACGGCCCTGTCCCCGCCTGTCGCGCGCACCGTTCTCTCGTGGGTGGCGAACCCTCCGCCGGAATCGCCGCAACTCAGCGATCGGGAGCGTCAGGTCCTCGAACTGGCTGCCCAAGGAGCGTCGAACAAGACAATCGCGAACGCCCTATTCCTGAGCACCAGAACCGTTGAGGCACACATGCGCACCATCTTTGACAAGTTGGGGGTCTCCTCCCGCACAGAGGCTGTCACCTATGCCGTGCGCCACCAGTGGATCCAGTTGTCCGATGCAGACTGAGTCACAGGCCCCACCCACGCGGCGCACCACCTGGAGCATCGGCGGGTGGATCCGTCGGCTGGAAATCCCCGTTCGCGACCCAAGGTTCTGGGTGATCCAGGCGCTGGTGCTGGCTATCGATGTGGCGCACACCCTCCTCGAGGACGCGGAGCTTCTCGTCGGGGATTCCGAGCTGTACCTGCTGTCGGTCTCCGTCTTCCTGATCCCCGTTGTGTACGCGGCGCTGAGTTTCGGACTGCGCGGTGCCGTGCCCACCGCCGTGTGGGCATTGGTCTTGTCCATTCCGGAGATCAGCGCACATGACTGGACGGTCAGAGTCGGTATCCTCACCCAATTCGCAATCGTGCTGGCCATCGCCATCATCGTGGCTCTACGGGTAGACCGCGAGAGGGCGGCGGCCCGGGCCTCCCAGCAGGCCAACCGTCAACTGTCGCGACTCAACGCCACTGCCTCGGCCGGCGCGGGCTCCCTTGACCTTGATCACGTTCTCGTGGGTACTTTGCGAGCCAAGCTCGATACCGAGAAGCAGCAAGTGGTCTGGATCCGGTTGATCGAGAATGCTGACGCCTCGGAACGTACCGATATCGATGCCTCCGGGATCCCCGTGCCGAAGTCGTTGAACGCCGAGCAGGACAAGCTCACGAAGATCGCCTGCCTGACCGGGCAGTTGCAAAGCGACGACCCCACCCGAGCCGCAGCCCATACCGTCGTCGCCGCGCTCAAATCCGATGGCCGCACCGTCGGGGCCTTGGGACTCAACCAACCGATCGAGGCCATCTCTCCGGATGAATACCAGGTGCACACCGCGATCGCCAACCAACTAAGCGTCGCCCTCAACAACATCAGCACCCATCAGCACAACCGTGAGGCACTCGCCTCGCTGAAAGCCGCCAAGGAGAACCTCGAGATCTACATCGAGTTGGCGACCGAGGCTCAGGAGGAAGAGCGCAAGCGCCTGTCGCGCGAACTGCACGACGACATCCTCCAATCCCTCGTCGTCGCCAAGGCCCAGATTGAGTCGGCCGGCAACCTCGAGCGACCCGAACTCACCCGTGACCGGCTCATGGGCGCGCAAGACATCCTTGCCGACACGATCGTGAACGTTCGCCGATACTGCCACGACCTTCGGCCGTCGCTTCTTGACGACCTCGGCCTCGTCGATGCCGTCGACTGGCTCGTCAGTGACCTGCGAGCTCGGACCGATCTCAGCGTCGAACTGTCCGTCACCGGAACCGCCCACCGGCTGAACAACCGCGACGAGCTGCTCATCTTCCGCATCGTCCAAGAGGCCCTGCACAACATCGAGAGACATGCCCACGCAACCCAGACGCGCGTCACGATGTGCTACACGGATGAGGCCCTTGCGGTGTCCGTGACAGACAACGGCTGCGGGATGACTCCCGCCAAGGGACGCTCCGGCAGTAACCAGGCCGATCCGGGACTCGGCCTCCGCGGCATGGACGAGCGCACCAAACTCCTACGCGGCAAGTTGACGATCCACAGTCAGCCCGGCAAGGGCACCGAACTCGCCCTTCAGGTTCCCCTGCCCGCAACCGAGGCGACGCAGGTCATGTTCGGCTAGCGACCCACGCCTGCGCATCCTGCACAGCACGCTTCAACGTCGCACCCGCACGCTCATCGCCTCGGTAGAGCGCATCGGATCCCATCACGTCGACGAGCCCAGCCACCGTCGCCTGCTCCTCGACCCGCTCGGTCGTGGAGACAAGCACGAGTCTGCTGTCGACGGCTGTCAGTTCCCTCGCGTACCGCAGGAGCATCTGCATGAACGTCGATCCGAGCTCGTCGCGGCCCCGCAGCCGCAGCAGCACCACGCTGCCACGTGACGTCGCACTGACGGATGGCAGCAGATTCTCGACGACCGGCGCGGAGGCGAAGAAGAGACTGCCGTAGGGCTGCAGGATCACCACCTCACCCGCAGGGAGAGCCGACGGCGGATCCGACTCGACGAGGTGCCCGTCCGCATCGGCCTGCTGCCTCTTCAGCGTGACCCGGTTCGACTGGCGCACGACGTGCAGGAGGATCGACAGCGCGACAGCCACCAGTACCGCGTACTGCAGCGGGATGATCATCGTGAGGGCGAATGTGACGACGAGGACGACCTTCTGCACCGTTCCCGTGCCCCAGACGGACCGCAGGTTCTCCGGCTTGATCGTCCGGATGCCGATGAGTATCAGTAGGCCAGCGAGCGCCGGCATGGCCACGTGGCCCACCACGCCCCCGAAGGCGACCACCACCACAGCCATGACCAGAGCCGTGAACACCAGAGACTGACGCGAGCGCGCACCTGCGGCCCGGTTCAGTGCCGTTGCGGACACCGAGCCACCGACCGGCATCCCTTGGAAGATGCCGGATGCCACGTTCGCGACACCCTGCCCGAGGAAGTCGCGCGAGGCGTCGGGGTAGCGGCCATCCGGGTTGGGGAAACTGGCCGAGATGCCGGCTCCTTGCACCAGCCCCACGAACGCAAGCGAGATCGCCGGCAGCAGCAGCACAGGGATAAGAGCCAGCATCGGCACCTCCGGGCGCGGCAGTGAGGACACCGTCACGCCCAGGTCATTCAGGGTGGGCACCGACGTCCAGTCCAGCGCGGCGGCCGCCGCCGAGGTGACGATGACGGCAACGACGAGGCCCATCGCTCCGACGCGGGTGCGCTCGAGGAGCACGATCAGCACAACCGTCGCAACGCCGATGGCGAGGGTCGCCAGATCCCACTGACCGGGATTCAGGAGTGTCTGGATCGCCCTGATCACCCGGTTCGGCCCATCGGCCGCGAAGCCCGTGAGATTCGCCAGCTGACCCAGGACGATGTTCACACCGACGGCGTTGATGAAGCCGACCATGACTGCGTTCGACACGAAGCGCAGGACGGAGCCGAGTCGCAGGAGCCCGGCGGCAAGCATCACGACGCCGGTCAGGACCGACAGTGTGAACAGGGCCCGTGCGGGATCAGATGCCTCGTGCACGGCAGGCACGTCGACGACGATCATGGCCATCGCGCCCGTGCCCTGCACCGCCATGAAGGCGGAACTGGTGACCAATGCGCCACCCAGCGTCCCCAGCATGTAGCCGTAGAGCCCCGACAGCGGGTTGACCCCGGCCAGCAGGCCCGTCGCCAGCCCATCGGGAACGCTCTGCACGCCCAGCACCAGGCCGGCGACGGCGTCCTGTCTGAGGGTGTCCCGATGGAATGGCAGCCAGCGCATCGTGGTCCTGCCCCTCGAGCCGGTGGCGCATCTCCGCCGAGTCACCCGTGTTGCGACTCGATCGGATAGTAGTCAGAGCCGGGGGCTACGCCTAGGCTCCTACGACATCCGCAGGCGGCCCCGTTGCGGTGGACGAGAGGGTAGATCCACGCACCACGAGCACTTCCACGACCGCCCCAGTCAGACGCACTCAACCGGTCGCCGCCGATCGCGATCGGCATCTCGGGTACCCACCTGTGGGACGCTTCCACAATGGCAGCCCTTGATAACCCAGCAAACGGCCTCGCATGAGCCGTCGACTCGTGGAGCTCGACTGGAGCACCACCCCCATGGGCGACCTCAGCCTGCGACGACGTCTCGACCCAACCGCCGGCGTTGAGGTGTACGAGGTGAAGCTGGGCGATGAGTTCCTCATGTCCAGCCTGTTCACCGTCGCCGAGATCGAACTGTCCACGCGGGCGCTGCGCCTCCTGGACGGCGATGACCTTGACGTCGTTGTCGGAGGCCTCGGACTCGGGTACACCGCCACGGCCGTACTCGAGGATCCTCGCGTGCGCTCGCTGCTGGTGGTCGAGCGACTGTCCCAGGTGATCGGCTGGCACGAACGCGGGCTCGTCCCCGCCTCAGTCCCCTCCTCGGATCGCACGCGAATGGTCAACGAGGACTTCTTCGCTCTCGCGGCCGGTAGTGGCTTCGATCCCGGCTCTCCGGGCCGGCAGTTCCACGCCGTTCTTCTCGACGTCGACCACTCGCCCCGGCACTTGCTCAGCCCGTCACATGCCGACTTCTACACCGCAGCGGGCACCGCGCGACTCGCGATGCTCCTGAGGCCTGGGGGTGTCTTCGCACTCTGGTCGAACGATCCGCCTGACGAGGACTACCTTCACACTCTTCGTGGATCATTCCCGAACGCCATTGCCGAGGTCATTGAGTTCGCGAATCCGCTGCAAGATCGGCCAGCGACCAACACCGTCTACCTGGCCCAGCACCGGTCCTGACACCGCCCGCCGCCCGGAAACCCTGACGGACTAAGCGAGTTTGACGGCCGTGCCGTAGGCAAGTATCTCGGCCAGGCCCTGCGTCTGGCCCATGTCGGTCGAGTCGAAGCGCAGGCCGACGACAGCGTCCGCGCCCTGTGCCTGGGCATGCTCCACGAGTCGCTCGAGGGCAACGTGACGGGCTTCTTCCAGCGAAGCACTGAACTCCGTGACCTCGCCCTTCTTCATGCCCTTGAAGGTGCCCATGAGGTTGCCGCCGGCGCCCGTTGACCGAACGATGAGGCCGAACGCCGGTCCGACATAGGACGCGAGCGTGCGACCCGGAACGTCATTGGTGGTGGAGACGGGAATGGCGAGAACTGTCTGCAGGTCGGTCACGTAGATCTCCAAGGGGCGAGGGACAAATCCTGGCAAATACCGTGACATACGGAGTGGCTGCCCGCAACCCGCGTTTGCACGGGCGGCCCGTCCCTGGCGGTCAGCTACCGGCGATGTGGAACGTCTCTGTATGACCGTCAACAGCGATGGCCTGCCCGTTGATCATCGCCGCTGCTGGCGAAGCGAGGAACACGCACAGGTCGGCGATCTCCGATGGTCTGACGAAGCGCGGGATCGACTGACCTTGCGTGTACTCATCGCGCACCACCTGCGGGTCGATGCCACGCATCCCCGCCTCAGCGTCGATCACCCGCGTCATGCGCGGACCCTCCACCGATCCCGGGCAGATGGCATTCGCTCGGACTCCGTGCGGACCCAACTCCACCGCAAGGGACTTGGTGAAGCCGATGACGGCCCACTTCGCCGACGCGTAGGGCGTGCGCAGCCCGAATCCGTAGAAGCCGGCTGTCGACGAGATCGAGATGATGCTCCCCGAGCCTTGGGCCTTGAGCAGCGGCACCACCCGGCGGGCAGTGAAGAAGTGGCTGTCGAGGCTAGTCGACAGGCACGCCCGCCATTCGTCGACCGAGACGTCTTCCACCAAGGCCGTCGGTCCTGCAGTACCGGCGTTGTTCACCAGCACGTCGATGCCGCCCCACGCCGCGACAGCACCGTCGATCCAGGCGTCTACCTCATCGGGCTTTGAGACATCTACCCTCACGGCCTGGAGACCGGGGTCGCTTTGCTGCGCCGCCGCGACCGCGCTCGCATCCATGTCGGCAAC
>JAPLBU010000182.1 GCA_026392575.1 Actinomycetota bacterium
GTGTGACCGGAACGGACATGTGCTGTTCTCCTACTGGTAGGTGACCGGGAGGGCACCCTGCATGAGCTCTTCGAACTTCGCCTGGCCTTCGTCAAGCGCGTCCTTGGCGCCGGCCTGGCCGCTCAGGACCCGGGACAGCTCGAGGCTGACGATGTCAGAGATACCGCTCCACTGGGGCAGGCGCGGCCGCTGACGAGCCTCGTTGAGGCTGACGAGCTCCTGGCCCCAGTAAGGCAGCGACGAGATGAGCTCGGGATCGTTGAAGGTCGAGGTCAGGGACGGCAGGCCGCCACCGGTGGCCAGTTCCTTCTGGACGGGCTTGGAGAGTGCCCATGCCATGAACAGTCGTCCGCAAGCCTGGTTCTGGCTTGCGTTGTTCAGCGCCCACGTCCAGCTGCCCAGGTGCGCCTGCGGCGTGCCGCCCTCGGTGGCCGTCGGGATGCTGGCGTACCCCATCTTGCCGACGACCTTCGAGGACTCGGTGTCCTCCATGGCCCCAGCGGTGTCGCCCCACGTGATGGCCTCGGCAGCGGTCCCCTGCTGCAGGCCGGCGGTGGTCTCGTCCCACGTTGCCGACGTGTATCCGGGCGGTGCGAACTTCGTCAGCGCCTGCTCGTACTCCAGGGCCGTGATGTTCTCCGGGGAGTTCAGTGCAGGCTGACCGTCAGCATTGAACAGGTCGCCACCCTGGCCCCACGCGTAGTTCATCCACTCCAGGACAGTCGCAACATGGCGCTTGCCCGCGAGAGTCACGCCGTAGAACGGCTCCGCCAGGGTCTCGCCAGCCAGCGTGGCGCCCGCAGGCCTCGTAAAGAACTCGGCGATGTCCTTGTACTGCTGCCACGTCTTCGCCGGGGCCAGGTCATATCCGTACTTGGCCTTGAATGCGGCCTGCTCGTCGGCGTTCTCCATCAGGTCCTTGCGGAAGAACATCATCATGACCGCACTGTTCGACGGCATGCCGTACCAGTGGTCCTTCCAGTTGGACGAGAGCTTCCACATGGACGGGATGATGTCGGCCGTGGAGAAGTCGGAGCCGACGCCGGTGGGCGCCGTCGCCACCATGTCGTCGATGTTCGCGAGGTAGTTCTTCTCGGCGAACGCACCTAGGTACTCGTAGGGGACGGACAGGACGTCATACGCACCCTTGTTGCCCGTGAAGTCGAGGACCGCCTTTTGCACGAGGCTGTCGTAGGGGGCCTGCTCGATCGTGACGTCGATCCCGGTCTTCTCCTTGAAGTCCGGGAGCAGTCCTTCGAGGATCTGGCTGTTCGCCGTGGCCTCGGCGATCACACTGAGCGCGGTGCCGCTGCACTCCTGCGACCAGTCACCGGCGGCCGCGGCACTGCCGCCTGCGGAGGCGCCGCCGCCTCCGGTGTCGCTACTGCTGCTGGACGACGAGCAGCTGGTCAGCAGCAGCGACAGGGCTGCGACTCCGACCACGGCCGACCACGTTGCCATGCGGGTGTTTGACATTGCTTCCTCATTCCGTGACGAGTTTCGCGAACGGGGCGGACGAGCAGTTGGTCATTCCATCTCTGTGAGCACCTTGTCGAAGACGTTCAGCGCCTGGTCCATCTCCTCGCGCGTCACGCACAGCGGAGGCTTGAACTTGACGACGTTCCCGAGACCGGCGTACTTGGTGGTCCCGAAGATCACTCCGTAGTCCATGCCGCGTCGATAGAGCTCGAGGGCCTCCTTGGTGGCGGGTTCCTTGGTCTCGCGATCGAGGACGAGTTCTACGCCGATGAGGAGACCGGGACAGCGAACGTCCCCGATGAGGGGGTGACGCGACTGCATGCCACGGAGCGCGGCGGTCGCATAGCGTCCCATCTCGGCGCAGTTCTCGATGAGGCCGTCGGACTCCAAGACGTCGAGGGTGGCGAGGCCGGCCGCGAGGCTGACCGGGAACTGCCCGAAAGTCAGGGCATCGTCACCCGGGGCGAACCCGACAAGGTCCTCGCGGGCGAGGATGCCGTTCAACGGGTAGCCGCCACCTGCCGCCTTGCCGAACACCAGGAGAGCTCGGTGCAGATGTCACGGACGTACTGGTAGTACTCGCGTGGGAAGTCGAGCTGTGTTCCGTTGCCCTGCACCGGCTCCATGACGAAGGCCGATGGCCTGTTCGACTTGCAGGCCAGGATCGCGCTACGCAGCTCGTCGGCGCAGCGGGCTGCCCACTCCTGCGGCGTCACGCCGGCCGGGGCGCGGTAGGCGTAGGGCTGGCGCACGCGCATGACGGGCGGGGTGAGCGAGTCGAGGGCGCGTTCCATGTGGGGCCAGCTCATCCCCATCGTCGTCAGGGAGCGCCCGTGGTAGGAGTCATGCAGGACGATGATGGGGCCCGCCGGATTGCTGTTTTTCAGCGCCAGCTTCACGGCGGACTCGACGGCGAGGCTGCCGTGGAGGCAGAAGCTGACCTTGTTCAGGTTGCCGGGAGCGATCTGGGCCAGGCGTGAGGCCAGCAGCAGGAGCGGGATCGAGTCGTAGTTCGAGCGCACGTGCGAGATCTGCCGCGCCTGTGCGTCAGCCGCGTCGAGGACGCGCGGGTCGGAGGCGCCGATGTTGTTCGACCAGGCCTGCGACGTGAAGTCGAGGTACTCGCGGCCGTCCGCGTCCCAGATCGACGACTTCGAGGCCCGCGTCAGGATGATCTTCGGCTCGGACCCCGTCGACCATCCACCCAGGATCGCTTCCCGGCCTGCCTCGAGATCCGCATCTGTGTATACAGCGGGCAACATGACGTCTCCGATCATCGGGCAGTGGCTGTTGGTGCCCGAACGTAGGTACGCCCGCTCCGGAGGGGAAGTCGATAGATTTGATGGACAGATAAGGAGCGCTTATGAGTCAGAGGCCGCCATGCGGACGAAGTGGTTCACGGCCGGTGCTGTGCCGGACTCCGGCCACGCGAGGGCGACGGCACAGATCGGGGCATCCGTGATGGGCACGAAGACGACACCCGGTCGTCGGAAGTAGCGGGCGGCCGTCTCCACGGTGATGCTGATGCCCTTGCCCTGCGCGACCAGGGTGAACTCCGCCTCGAATGTCGCCGCTTCGGCGGTGACCTGCGCCACGACGTGGTCGCGGTACTGCTGCGCGATCCAGTAGTCCCGCCACTTCCCCGCGCTCGACGGCGCCGCGATGATCGGCTCGTTGAGAAGC
>JAPLBU010000445.1 GCA_026392575.1 Actinomycetota bacterium
GGTGAACATCACATAGTCGACACGTTCGACCACCATCGGCCCGACCTCGGGTCCCTCGCCCGGCACGATCTTCAGTACATCTGCTGGCAGCCCGGCCTCGAACATCAGGCCGATCACCCAGGCTGCCGTGAGGGTCGTCTGGACATCGGGCTTGAGCAGCACCGCGTTGCCTGCGAGGAGCGCCGGCAGTGCATCGCTGGCCGCGAGCGTCAGTGGGTAGTTCCAGGGCGCAAGCACCCCGACGACCCCCTTGGGATGCTGAATCTGCACGACACCCACGGCGACCGGCAGTGCCCCACGATGACGTCGCGGCTTCAGCAGCCGCCGAGCGTCGCGCGAGTAGTGGCGCGCGTTGATGGCGACATCGATCAGCTCCTCCATCGCATCGCGCCGGGACTTGCCGGTCTCCCACTGCACGATGTCTAGGCCGATCTCCTTGCGCTCGAGGACGAGATCGTGGAAGCGGAGCATCACGGCGCAGCGCTCCTTCAGCGGGCGCGCTGCCCACGCCTTCTGCGCGGTGCGCAGGGTGGCCATCGCCGAGTCGACGTCCTGCTCGTCGGCGAGCGGCAGGTCGAACAGCCGCTCACCGGTGAACGGAGCGATCACCTCGCAGGTGCGAGCACCGGGCCGCACGGCGAGCAGCGCAAGCAGCTCGTCGATGACGCCCCGGTCCAGACTCACGCAGTGACCACCATCTCGACGCGCTGGAACTCCTTGACATCGCTGTAGCCCGTGGTCGCCATCGCCTTGCGCAGTGCGCCGACGATGTTCATCGTGCCGTCGGCACTGTGCGACGGACCGTTGACGACCTCGGCCAGAGTGCCCACGGTCGACATCAGGTGACGGTCGCCGCGCGGCAGGCTCGGATGCCACGCTTCTGCTCCCCAGTGCGCGCCCCGACCGGGCGCATCTGTCGCGCGAGCGAAGATCGATCCGACCATCGCAGCGTCGGCACCGCAGGCGAATGCCTTGACGATGTCGCCGCTGCGACCCATCGATCCGTCGGCGATGACATGCACGTAACGTCCGCCGGACTCGTCCAGGTAGTCGCGACGCGCGGCTGCCACATCGGCGATGGCGCTCGCCATCGGCACACGCACGCCCATCACATCAGCAGTGGTGTGCGATGCGCCGCCGCCGAATCCGACGAGCACACCCGCTGCGCCCGTGCGCATCAGGTGCAGGGCCGCTTGATGCGTAGCGCAGCCGCCGACAATGACCGGAGCATCAAGCTCATGGATGAACTGCTTGAGGTTCAACGGTTCGCCCGCTGACGAGACATGCTCAGCGGACACGGTCGTCCCGCGGATCACGACGATGTCGGCACCAGACTGCGACGCCAGGGGCGCCAGCCGCGCCGCGCCCTGCGGCGAGGTCGCGACCGCGACGGTGATGCCGGCCGCCTTCATGTCCGCAATACGTGTCGCAACGAGATCCGCATCGACCGGGCGCGCGGCGTAGAGCGCCTGCATGCGCGAAGTGACGTCAGAACCCTCAAGCCGAGCGATCTCCGCGAGGAGGGGCTCCGCATCCTCGTACCGGCCCCACAGGCCCTCAAGGTTCAGGACCGCGAGCATGCCGAGCCCGGACAGCGCGACCGCACTGGCAGGCGACACCACAGAGTCCATCGGAGCCGCCAGGATGGGTGTGTCGAAGCGGTAGGCATCGATCGTCCACGCAGTGGAGACGGCCTCGGGATCTCGCGTCCGCCGGCTCGGCGCGATCGCGACCTCGTCAAGGGAGTAGCCGCGACGCGCACGCTTGGCGCCGCCGATCTGAATATCGGTCACGAACTTCTACCGTCCTGAATAGTTGGGCGCTTCGATGGTCATCTGGATGTCGTGCGGGTGGCTCTCGCGCAGACCAGCAGATGTGATGCGGACGAACGAGCCCTTCGCGTGCAGTTCGGCCATCGTCTGTGCACCCGAGTAGCCCATGGCCGCACGAAGCCCACCGACGAGCTGATGGGCGGGACCCCATGCCCCGGTAGGACTTGAACTGCTTGCCGTTGACGAAGACAACGTCACCCGGTGCCTCCTCGCAGCCGGCAAGGAGCGATCCGAGCATCACCGTGTCCGCACCAGCGACGAGGGCCTTGGCGATGTCTCCGGAATACTGGACGCCGCCGTCGCCAATGACGGGAACGCCCGCCGGATGGCACGCGAGCGATGCCTCGTAGATGGCCGAGATCTGCGGCACGCCGACGCCGGCAACCACGCGAGTCGTGCAGATCGAGCCGGGCCCGACGCCGACCTTGACGCCGTCGGCGCCCGCATCGACAAGTGCCTGTGCGCCCGCTCGGGTCGCCACGTTGCCGCCGACCACGTCTACGGTCGACTGACGCTTGAGCAGCCGGACCATGTCGATGACGGCACGGGAGTGCCCGTGTGCCGTGTCGACGATGAGGAAGTCCACTCCGGTATCGATCAGGGTCCGTGCCCGCTTCTCGGCATCCGCGCCAACGCCCACGGCCGCACCAACGACGAGGCGCCCGCTGGCATCCTTCGTCGCGTGCGGGTACTTGTCGGCCTTGACGAAGTCCTTCACGGTGAACAGCCCCTGGAGCCGGCCGGCCACGTCGAGTAGTGGAAGCTTCTCCACCTTGTGCCGCGCCAGCAGGGCGAGCGCGTCGTCAGGGCTGATACCCACCGGAGCCGTTACGAGCGGCATCGGCGTCATGACCTCGCGCGCGGGCCGACTCATGTTGTCCTCGAAGCGCATGTCGCGGTTGGTGACGATGCCCAGCAGAACACCGGTCTCGTCGACAACGGGGACCCCTGAGATGCGGTAGCGGCCGCAGAGCCGGTCGACCTCCTCGAGGGTGGCGTCCGGCAAGCAGGTGACGGGGTTGTTGACCATGCCGGCCTCGGACCGCTTCACAAGGTCGGCCTGTGTCGCCTGCGCGTCGATCGACAGGTTGCGATGCAGCACTCCCACGCCACCCTGCCGCGCCATCGCGATGGCCATCCGGGCCTCGGTGACGGTGTCCATCGCGCTGGAGACCAGCGGAAGCTGCACGGCGATATTGCGGGTCACCCACGACGCCGTGATGACCTCGCTCGGCACGACATCGGACTCCGCCGGCACCAAGAGGACGTCGTCGAACGTCAGGCCGAGATATCCGAACTTCTCAGGCACGCCGTCGAACGCGAGGGCATCGGACAGGGGGCGGGGCTCCATGGACTCTCCGGCAGGCACGCGTCGTTGGGACGGCAGGGCAACCCCCCAAGGCTACCCGCCGACGGCATGTGCGATTCGCTCGACGGTGTCCGTGAGGTTGTCCACCTGAATGATCCCGTCCGGCACCGGCACGGTGCCGGCGCGCCAGCCCGGGCCGCCGACGAGGATGGTTGCCGCAGGACGGATGACGGGCAGCAGGTCGATCACCGCCGGATCGGCAGACTCGGACATCTGGGCCCAGACGAAGACGACTCCCGGGCCGAGGCGCCGGATGGCATTCGCGAGGGCACTCGCGGGCAGGCTGGCCCCCAGAATGCGCGACCCGATGCGTCGCTCAGCCAGTGCAGCGGCGACCGCCCAGAGCACCAAGGCGTGCCGCTCATCGGGAGCGCAGGCAAGCAGGACCGCTCTGCTGTTCAGCGGCGAAGGCGCTGAACGAATGCTGCCCGCCAGCGCGTCCTGGACAGCAGCGCTCAGGATGTGCTCCACCTCGACGCCCTGGCCGCTCGCGCTCCACTGGTCACCGACCCCGGCCATGACAGGCACGGCGACCTGTTCCCAGGTCCCGACAACACCCCTGCGCTTGAGGCTATCGGACAGGATCGCAAGGCAGGCAGCGGTGTCCAGGGCCTGTGCTGCTCGGGCCAGCCCACGTGCGGCAGGTCCGCCACCGGGCATTGCCACGACATGCCCGCCACCGGCCCGAGCAGCGGGCGTCGGCTGCACGTCGACGGGACCACCTGCGGGAAGTCCCTGCGTCACCGGAACAAGGTCGCCATCGTCGAACACCCGCTCGCGCGCCGACCGGGCGGCATCCGCCGGTGGGATTCCGACCATCACCAGTTGGCGCATGTAGTCCAGACGGGCCAGATCCTGCGACGTGTACCTGCGGTGGGAGCCGGGCTGGTGCTCACTTGGGCCGAGCCCGTACCGCCTGTCCCACGTGCGCAGGGTGGCTGGGGCCACCCCCATCCGTCGGGCCACGGTCGAAACGGTCAATGCCAACGCGACCGGCGGCCGCTCCGCCGCCTCGTCGCTGCTCACGGGAACATTCTGGAGTGCGCTAGGCATCTGCGCGAGTCGGATTGCCGGTTCTCGCCCCTGGACGAAGCTCGCAACCGCAGGGACTTGACCAACCTATGCAACGCTTTGTATGGTCGGTTTATCCAAAGTGTCCAGTAGCGATCACTCGAAAGGCAGATCCCCCATGGCTGACGTCTCCAGACTCCCCGGCCCGAACGCGGACTTCTGGGACTGGCAGCTCGACGGTGCCTGCCGGGGCGAGGATCCGAGCCTGTTCTTCCATCCCGATGGCGAGCGCGGCCCGGCCCGCGAGTCCCGCGAAGCAGCCGCCAAGTCCATCTGCGCAGGCTGCCCCGTGCGCACCCTGTGCGCGGACCACGCGCTAGAGGTTCGCGAGCCCTACGGCGTCTGGGGCGGCATGTCCGAGGACGACCGCGAGGTCGCATACCGCCGTCAGCGCTACTCCCGGGTCTCCTAGCCCGACCCAGCCATCCCCGTCGGTCTTGAGGTTGGGGGCGGTTCGAGGGCCTCGAACCGCCCCCAACCTCAAGACCGACTCCGATAGCAATGCGACCAACACCGCCCGCCGACCAGATGGTCGGCGGGCGGTGTCGGTTGAGCGTGACTAGTGCGAGTGACCGTGGCCGCCGTGGCCAGCGGCCTCCGGCTGCTCTTCGCGCTTCTCGACGACGAGCGCCTCGGTTGTCAGGAGCATGGCGGCGATGGATGCCGCATTCTCCAGTGCCGAGCGGGTGACCTTGACCGGGTCGATGACTCCGGCCGCGATCAGGTCGACGTACTCGCCCGTGGCGGCGTTGAGGCCGTGGCCCGCGGGGAGCTCAGCGACCTTGGAGACCACGACGTAGCCCTGCTCGCCCGCGTTCTCGGCGATCCAGCGCAGCGGCTCGGCCAGTGAGCGCCGGACGATGCCGACGCCGGTCGCCTGATCGCCCGTGAGCCCGAGGTCACCGTCGAGTGCATGCGAAGCCTGCACGAGTGCGGTGCCGCCGCCGGAGACGATGCCCTCTTCGATGGCTGCGCGCGTCGCGGAGACGGCGTCCTCGATGCGGTGCTTCTTCTCCTTGAGCTCGACCTCGGTGTGGCCGCCGACCTTGATGACAACGACGCCGCCCGCGATCTTGGCCAGACGCTCCTGCAGCTTCTCCTTGTCCCAGTCGGAGTCACTGCGCTCGATCTCGGCGCGGATCTGTGCGATGCGCGCGTCGACATCGGCTGCTTCTCCGCCACCGTCGACGACCGTGGTGTTGTCCTTCGTGACGACGACACGGCGAGCCGAGCCGAGCACCTCAAGGCCGACCTGGTCGAGCTTGAGCCCAACCTCGGGCGAGACGACCTGGGCACCGGTGAGGATCGCGAGATCCTGCAGGATCGCCTTGCGACGATCTCCGAAGGCCGGAGCCTTCACCGCGCAGGATGCGAAGGTGCCGCGGATGCGGTTGACGACGAGAGTCGACAGCGCCTCGCCATCAACATCCTCGGCGATGATCAGCAGCGGCCTGCCGGCCTGGACGACCTTCTCGAGCAGGGGCAGCAGCTCCTGGACGGACGAGACCTTGCCCTGGACGAGCAGGATGCGGGCATCCTCAAGCACGGTCTCCATGCGATCGGGATCGGTGACGAAGTAGGCCGAGATGAAGCCCTTGTCGAACTGCATGCCCTCGGTGAACTCAAGCTCGAGCGACGGGGTGTTCGACTCCTCGACGGAGATGACGCCGTCCTTGCCGACCTTGTCGAATGCATCGGCGATGAGCTCGCCGATCTCGCGGTCCTGCGAGGAGATGGCGGCGACGTTGGCGATCTCGCTCTTGTCGGCGACCTCGCGAGCGTTCTCGAGGAGGCGCGCCTTGACGGCCTGAACAGCCTTGTCGATGCCGCGCTTGATGTCCATCGGCGATGCGCCGGCGGCCACCTGCTTCAAGCCCTCACGGACCATGGCCTGCGCCAGGACGGTCGCGGTCGTGGTGCCGTCACCAGCGACATCGTTGGTCTTGGTGGCGACCTCCTTGGCGAGCTGCGCGCCGAGGTTCTCGTACGGGTTCTCGAGCTCGATCTCACGGGCGATCGTGACGCCGTCGTTCGTGATCGTGGGTGCGCCCCACTTCTTGTCGATGACGACGTTGCGGCCCTTCGGGCCAAGCGTCACCTTCACGGCGTCGGCGAGCGCGTTGACGCCACGCTCGAGGCTGCGCCGGGCGTCCTCGTCGAATTCCAGAATCTTGGCCATCAGTGACTTCTCCCACGCATGGTGCGGTGTGTGTTCAGGACAGACGAACAAGTGGCCCGTCGTGCGTGCCTATCGGCGCAACACGACGGGCCACTCAGCAGTTCGGCTTACTTCTCGACGATGGCGAGCACGTCGCGCGCGGAGAGGAGCAGGTACTCCTCGCCGTTGTACTTCACCTCGGTGCCGCCGTACTTGCTGTAGATGACGGTGTCGCCGACGGCGATGTCGAGCGGGATGCGCTTGACGCCATCCTCGTCGAAACGGCCGGGGCCGACGGCCAGGACCTTGCCCTCCTGGGGCTTCTCCTTGGCGGTGTCCGGGCGAGCGGCTTGATGGAGACCGACACGGTTACATCCTCCGGGCTGTCGATGGGCCGCCTCAAGGGACGGCGATCGGCTGGGTCAGGTGCCCTGATGGGCTGGCAGTCCCCGGTGGGGAGTGCCAGACCTGACAGTACGCAGGGATTAGCACTCCGTCAAGTCGAGTGCCAGCCCACCGGCCGCCCCCAGCGCGCACAATGTCCTCGTGACGAATGGCGAACGGTCCTCCTGATGGATGCGGATGGGCGACGGCCGATCGCCCAGTGGCTTGCCTCCCCCGCGGCCGATCTGCCGCTCGGTGAGGCCGCAGGGGCCGTTGCGACGCACCCCAGCGATCCACTGGCCGCCGCCGCCGAGCTTCGCCGCCGATGTCCCGAGCTCGAGCCAGCTCAGGCCGCTGCCGTCCTGGAGCAGGCCCACCTGCGCCGGCTCGCGGACGAGCGGTACGGACTGACGGGCGACCTGCTGCTCACCCGCGATGGACTCGAGCAGGCGACCCGGCCCGCAGTCGCGGCCCGGCGGGCGGGCATCCTCGCCCGCGGTGGGGCACGCCGCGTCCTGGACCTGACCGGCGGCCTGGGCCTGGATGCCATCGCCTTCTGTGACGCGGGTCTCACGGTCACCGTCCTCGAGCGCGATCCCGTCACCGCCGTCCTGCTCGCGCACAATTGCACCGCCGCCCAGGTCATCCAGGCTGACGCCACGGAGCCGACGCTGCTGGCGACGCTCCTCGCGGACCTCGGTCCTGATGATGTCGTGTTCGTCGACCCCGCGCGCCGCGACCCGGCGGGCCCTCGCGATGCCACATCGGGTCGCGCCCGACCCGAGCGCGACCCGGGCCGATGGTCGCCACCATGGCCGTTCGTGCTCGGCATCCCACATGGCCGCATCGTCGCCAAGGTGGCGCCAGGCTTCAGCCCTCCTGCCGACTGGCACGCGGAGTGGACGAGCGTCGACCGCACGCTCGTGGAATGCACGGTCTACTCGTGGGCTGCCTTCGGCGCCCCACGGCGGGCCGTGCTGCTGACGCGGGGAATGCTGACAGTTCTCGATGCCGACCCGAGTGCGCTGCCACTGGCGATCTCGGCCCGGCCGGCGGCCTGGCTCCACGAGCCCGACCCCGCCGTCGTGCGCGCCGGCGCCGTATCCGCGCTCGCTGCGCTTGACCCGGACATCACCCTCTTCGACGAGGACAGCAGCTGGTTGACCAGCGACCTTCCGTCGGCGAGCCCGACTCTTCGCAGCCTGCACATCATCGACGAACTGACTGGCAGCCCACGCCAGAAACGACGTCAGTTAGCCGATTTCGGGGTTCGGCGCGCGACCGTGAAGTCACGTGATGTCGACGTGCAGCCGCGCGGGGCGCTTCGGGAGCTCGGGCTCGCAGAGGGTCCCGAGCATGTGCTCGTGCTGACCCGCCGTGCGGGTCGGGTCGTCACCCTGCTTACTGAGCCAGCAACTGCGCGATCCGACTGATCGCGCGCGCATCGGTGCCGCAGCAGCCGCCCACCGCGCGCGCGCCATTGTCGATCCAGTCACGCACCAGCTGATCCGGGAAGGCGCCCCGCTGCCCGTCGGTGGCCACGCCATGCCACTCGCCGTCCGACGCATCCCATTCACCGCCAGCATTCGGGTACACCGCGATCGGCAGATCGCACGCCGACCTGATGCGCTGCACGAGGCCGGTCACGTGTCGCGGGTCCGTGCAGTTGATGCCGACAGCCACGACCGACGGTGCTGATGCGGCCACCGCGGCCGCCTCCTCGATCCGCTGGCCGGCGCACACGTGCGCATCGTCCATGGCCGAGAACGTCAACCAGGCCGGGACCCCCGGATGATCGGCCAGCACAGCGACG
>JAPLBU010000291.1 GCA_026392575.1 Actinomycetota bacterium
AGGCGACCTGCACGAGCAGCACGAGCACGATGGTGACGACACCGAATGGCCCGATGTCGGAGCGTCGCGCGATGTCGAGCGCCTCGTTCGCGGGCCGGCCACTGCCGAGGGCGTCTGCGGTGTCCGCGAGACCGTCTAGGTGGAGCCCACGCGTCACGTAGGCGATCGTCGCGATGGCGAGCGCCGACAGCACCAGCGGACCGGCTGCAGCGGAGACTCGGGGTTGAAGCAGTTGTGCGACACCGCCGACAACAACTGCGAGCAGTGCGCCCACGAGCGGTGCCAGCAGCATGGCCCCGCGGGCCACCCGGGCATCGACGGTGCGCGGTACGGGGACGGGCAGTCGCGTCAGCGTGCCGATGGCCAGCCGCAGGGCGTCAGGCATCGCGGTCCGTGACACCGGCGCTGTCGAATGTCGCCATCTCCGAGAGGGTGCCCGCTGCGGCGGTGAGCAGTGGGATCGCCAGCAGGGCGCCGGTGCCCTCGCCCAGTCGGAGCCCGAGGTCGATCAGGGGATCGAGGGACAGCGCGGTGAGCGCTGCGGACGCTGCGGGCTCGGTCGATCGGTGCCCGGCAATCCACCAGTCGCACGCCCCGGGGGAGAGCCGCTCCGCGACCAGTGCTGCGGCGCAGGACACGATGCCGTCGAGGATGACGGGGATCCCGCGGGCGGAAGCCTCGGCGAGGTAGCCGGTCATGGCGGCGATGTCGGGGCTGCCGACGCGCGCGAGCAGGAGCGTCGGGTCGTCCAGCGCCTCGGCTCCACGTGACATGGCTGCCGCGACGGCCGAGGCCTTCCGCGTGAGAGTGGCATCGTCGATGCCGGTGCCACGGCCGGTCACCGTGGCTGCGTCTGTTCCTGTCAGCAGGCCGATGAGTGTCGCTGCCGGAGTCGTGTTGCCGATGCCCATGTCGCCAGCGATCAGCAGATCAGCGCCGGCCGACTGTTCCTCGTGGGTCAGTGCTCGGCCCAGCGCGATGGCGGCGGCGGTCTCATCGAGGGTCATCGCGTCCTCGCGGTCGATCGATCCGCAGGATCGCCGGATGCGCCGAGCCGCGACACTGGGGTCGATCGCGTCGAGGTAGCCCGCATCCGCATCGACGCTCACATCGACGACGCGGACCGTGGCGCCCATCTGCCGTGCGAGGACGTTGGCAGCGGCACCGCCCGTGACAAAGTTGGCCACCATCTGTGCGGTGACCTCCGGCGGGTACGCCGAGGTCGATGCCGTGCGAGCGATGCCGTGATCGCCGGCGAAGATGACGAGCGCCGGATGGCGAAATGGCGTGGGCGGGCACTGGCCCTGCACAGCGCACATCCAGACCGAGAGCTCCTCGAGTCGGCCCAGTGCACCGGCCGGCTTGGTCAGGGTCAGCTGTCGCCCGGCGGCCGCTGCTGCGGCGTCCTCGTCAGGCATGGGTGGGAACTCCCGTTCGGCTGGGCAGGGGTACAGGGTGACCGGCCACGACGAGGATCGTCTGGTCGCAGGCTGCGGCGGTGCGTGTGTTGAGCACGCCGAGGAGGTCGCGGAACAGCCGCCCGGAAGCGGTCGCCGGCACGATGCCCATCCCCACCTCGTTCGACACGAGGATGACGTCGGCAGCGCACTGCTTCAGCGCCGCGACGAGCGCGTCGATGCGGCCGGCCGCATCGGCCTGCACACCGGCGCGGTCGCCGGACTCCGCACGCGTCCAGGCGTCGAGATCGTCGAGCTGGGCGGTGAGCCACAGTGCGAGGCAGTCGATGAGGACGGTGGATGCCGCGTCGGACTCGCGTAGAACGGCGGCGACATCGGTCGTCTCCACCGTCTGCCAGTGGGCTGGTCGGCGGCCCTGGTGCTGCGCAACACGTTCCGCCCATTCGTCGTCGCCAGTCCGTGCCCCGCCCGTCGCGATGTACACGACGCGGAGGCTGTCCGCGGCCATCGCCTCCGCCGTCACGGACTTCCCCGACCGGGCGCCGCCGAGGACCAGCCGTCTGACGGCAGGCCGGCCGGCAGCGCGGTGCGTGTCGATGGTGCCG
>JAPLBU010000426.1:0-925 GCA_026392575.1 Actinomycetota bacterium
CGTCCAGTGCCCCGAGTTGTGCGGGCGCATCGCCAGTTCGTTCACAAACAGGTCGTAGCCGTCGTCGAACATCTCGACGGCGAGCATGCCGGTCACGTTGAGATCACGCGCGATGCGCAGCGCGATCTCCTGGGCGGCCACCGCGCGGGCCGCCGCGAGCCCCGGGGCCGGAGCCACGACCTCCGAGCAGATGCCGTCGGCCTGCAGTGTGCGGACGATGGGATACGCGACGGCCTGGCCGTGCGGCGAACGCGCGACCTGCGCCGACAGTTCCTGCACGAAGTCGATCCGCTCCTCCGCCAGCCACTGCGCGCCCGGGGCAAGCGGGACAGCCAGCACATCCGCTGCCTGCTGAACGGACTCCACGACCCACACGCCGCGGCCGTCATAGCCACCACGCGATGTCTTGAGCACGACGGGCCAGCCCGCCTCGTCGGCGAAGTCCGCGACCTCACCCGGCACGGTGACGACGCGCCACCTGGGGCACGGCACACCGATGTCCGTCAGGGCCTGCCGCATGTGGATCTTGTCCTGGGCGTGGAACAGCGCCGACGGGCCAGGTCGGACGGCGATTCCGCGCGATTCCAGCTGCTCGAGATGCGCCGGAGGAACATGCTCATGATCGAAGGTGACGACGTCGCAGCCATCGGCGAACCGAAGCAGTGCAGCGAGGTCGTCGTGACGCCCGATCGAGACATCGCGGATGACCTGAGCCGCGGACTCGTCCGGCGCGGCTGCCAGGACGCGGAGACCGATACCGAGAGCGGCAGCCGGGCCTGCGGACATGCGGGCCAACTGCCCGCCGCCCACGATGCCCACGCGCGGAGCGCCGCCTGTATCCACGAGGGAAACCTACTGCGTGGGCCCCATAGACTTCCGCGCATGTCCGAGAGCGATCCAGTCGTGGGGAGCAGGCGCCCGGGAA
>JAPLBU010000426.1:938-5504 GCA_026392575.1 Actinomycetota bacterium
GGACGACTCCACGACTCGCTCGGCACCCTCGCCCACGAAATCGCGAAGTTCGGCATCGTCGGGTCACTGGCCTTCATCATCGACGTCGGGCTGTTCAACCTGCTCCTGTATTTCGGCCCGCTCGAGGGCAAGCCCCTCACTGCCAAGGTTGTCAGCGTTGCGGCAGCAACCACGTTCGCCTACTTCGGGAATCGCTACTGGACGTTCCGGCATCGTGGGCGCACCAACATGGGTCGCGAGTACGTGCTGTTCTTCCTTCTCAACGGCGCTGCGATGCTGATCGCCGTCGGCTGCCTGTGGGTGAGCCACTACCTGCTCGGTCTCGACTCCGCGCTCGCCGACAACATCAGCGCCAACGTCGTCGGCCTGATCCTCGGGACGCTGTTCCGCTTCTGGTCCTATCGCAAATGGGTGTTCCCTGAGGTTCCCGACGATCCCGCCGATCGCGAGCTCGCTGAGCGCGACGCCGCATCACCCATCTAGCCCCGTCGGTCTTGAGGTTGGTGGCTGTTCCAGCGCCAGGAAACGCCCGCAACCTCAAGGTCGACGCGCGCGACCGGTCAGGTGGCGCTGTTCGGGGGCAACTGGTTCCCGCCACCGCCACGGCGACGCTGCTCGTCAGCCTCGATGTACTGGTAGACGTCGCGCTGGATGTCCTCGACGTCCGGCACATCGTTGATCGTGAGCCCGTCGTTCTCGCCCGCCGACTGGATCACCAGGCCGCCGTAGTTGAGCAGGCGACCCATTGCTGGGACGAAGAACGAGACGTTGTTGACCTTGGCGAGCGGCATGTCCTTGCCCTGCCGGGTGATGATTCCCGAGCGCACGATGATGCGGCGGTCGGTGAAGACGTACTCGGTCGTGATCCAGCGCAGGAAGGGGCGGACCGCCCAGAGAGCGAGGATGGCAATGCCGCCCGCAAGGACGACCCAACGAATGATGGTGCCGCCGAACATCTGGGAATCGATCCAGAAGTACAGCCAGCTCATGCCGAAGACCGTCGCGATGAGGACGATCGCGGGAACGAACAGGGCCCGCCAGTGCGGGCGGGTCTCGAACTTGATCACTTCGTCAGGGGCGAGGAGCTTCTGCGGGTAGGCCATGGTCAGATCGTGGCATGAATGACGTCGCCAGCGGCAACAGACATCGTCTTTTCGGCGGTTCGTACGTGCAGCTGCCCGTCGTCGCCCACTCCTACGGCGCGTCCCGACACGATCTCGCCACTCGGCAGGCTCACCACGACATCGCGCCCGATCGTGAGGCACAGGCTCCGATAGGCGTCGAGGGCGAAGCCCGCTCCGTCGCGACGCAGGCCGACCAGCCCGGCATGTAGTCCGGTCAGGATGTCGACGAGGAGTTCGTTCCGCGATACGACAGCGCCCTCGAGCACCAGCGAGGTCGCGACGGGCACCGGAAGCTGCTCCGCCCTCTGATTCACGTTGACCCCGATGCCGATCACGACGACCTCATCGCCATCGGACTCCGCCAGAATGCCGGCGAGCTTGCGGGGACCGGCGCTGCCGTCAAGGGCAGGTCCGTCAACGACAACGTCATTGGGCCACTTGAGGGACGCCTGCACACCGTGGCGACGCACGGCCTCGGCGACCGCTACTCCAGCAAGCAGCGGCAACAGGCCGCGGCCCGCGGTGGTCGGCATCCGAACAAGCACCGAGCACCACAACCCGGATCCGGGCGCACTGACCCATTCGCGGCCCAGCCGCCCGCGACCGGCGGTCTGCTCGTCAGCCACGACGACCGTGCCCTCGGGCGCACCCTCTCGGGCAAGCGCCAGCGCGTCGGCATTGGTCGATCCCGTCGACACGAGCACGTGTGGAGCAGGCCATGCGATCTCCCGGTCAGCGAGCCTGCGCTCGACCTGGGCCGCATCCACCGGGGCAACTAACTCTTCGCTCATCCCACTAAGGTAACAATCCGAGGCATAGGAGGAGCGATGAGCGCGGCGAGCGTCGACGAGAACACCCCGAACCCCCGCACCACGGCAGGCAAGGCGGCCGATCTCAAGGACCGACGCGATCAGGCCCTCAGCCGGCGTCAGGACGCAGTCGACAAGCAGCATGCGCGTGGCAAGGAGACCGCCATGGGGCGCATCCTCGCGCTCCTCGACGAGGACTCCTTCCAGCAACTCGACGGCCTCGCGAAGCACCGATCGCACGCCTTCGGCCTCGAGGCCATCCGGCCGTACGGCGACGGCGTCGTCACGGGCTACGGCACCATCGACGGCCGTCCGGTCTGCGTCTTCGCCCAGGACTTCACGGTCTTCGGCGGCTCCCTCGGCGAGGTCTTCGGCGAGAAGATCGTCAAGGTCATGGAAATGGCCATGAAGGTCGGCTGCCCCGTCATCGGTATCAACGACTCAGGCGGCGCGCGCATCCAGGAGGGTGTCGTCGCGCTCGGCCTCTACGGCGAGATCTTCCGCCGCAACGTCGCCGCATCGGGCGTGGTCCCGCAGATCTCGCTCGTCATGGGCCCGTGCGCCGGTGGCGCCGTCTACTCCCCCGCCATCACCGACTTCACGATCATGGTCGACAAGACGTCGCACATGTTCATCACCGGGCCCGACGTCATCAAGACCGTCACCGGCGAGGACGTCGAGTTCGAGGAACTGGGCGGGGCTCGCACGCACAACTCGAAGTCCGGAGTCGCGCACTACATGGCGACCGACGAGGACGATGCCCTGGAGTACGTCAAGGCGCTGCTGTCGTACCTGCCCAGCAACAACCTCGAGGATCCCCCGACCTACCCGTTCGAGGCCGACCTGTCCTTCACCGACGAGGACTACGAGCTCGACACGCTGATGCCGGACTCCCCCAACCAGCCGTACGACATGCACACGGTGATCGAGCACCTGCTCGACGACGGCGACTTCCTCGAGACCCAGCCACTATTCGCCCCCAACATCCTCTGCGGCTTCGGCCGGGTCGAGGGCCATGCGGTCGGGATCGTGGCGAACCAGCCGATGCAGTTCGCGGGCACGCTCGACATCGCCGCATCCGAGAAGGCCGCGCGCTTCGTAAGGACGTGCGACGCCTTCAACATCCCGGTCATCACCCTCGTCGACGTCCCCGGCTTCCTGCCCGGCACCGATCAGGAGTGGGACGGCATCATCCGCCGCGGCGCGAAGCTCATCTACGCCTATGCCGAGGCGACCGTTCCGCTGGTCACCCTCATCACCCGCAAGGCCTACGGCGGCGCGTACGACGTCATGGGCTCCAAGCACCTCGGGGCCGATATCAACCTCGCCTGGCCGACCGCCGAGATCGCCGTCATGGGCGCGCAGGGTGCGGCCAACATCCTGTACCGCAAGGAACTTGCCGCGGCCGATGATCCCGAGGCCGAGCGCAAGCGCCTCATCGAGGAGCACCAGGACACCCTCGCCCGCTGCCGAGCGCGGCTACATCGACCGGGTGATCTTCCCGCACGAGACGCGCATGATGATCACGCGTGCCCTGCGGGCCCTGCGCAACAAGCGGGCCAGCCGGCCGCCGAAGAAGCACGGGAACATCCCGCTGTGAGCGGCGACGTCGAGCGCAAGGAGCCGTACCTGCGCGTGGTGTCCGGGTCACCGTCCGCTGACGAGCTCGCTGTCGTCGTCGCTGTCCTGTCCACGCGCTCGTCGGCGCAGCCCGAGGTGCCCGCATTCAGCCTGTGGGCTCGCAAGAGCCGCAGTATCCGCCCGTCGCAGCGACCCGGTTACGGAGCCTGGCGCGCCTCGGCGATGCCCCGCTAGCCGCGGATGCCCGAACTCGTCCTGGCCTCCGCCTCACCTGCGCGCCGCGGGCTGCTGGTCAACGCTGGCGTGATCCCGCAGGTCATCGTCAGCCATGTCGACGAAGACGCACTCACCCGAGACCTCGGCCCGCTCTCGCCCGCCGAACTGTGTCTGGCTCTTGCCACGGCCAAGGCTCGTGACGTAGCCGCGCGACTCTCGACCGGCTACGACGTCGTCGTCATCGGCTGCGACTCGATGCTGGAGATCGATGGCGTTGCCTACGGCAAGCCCGCCTCGGCCGAGGAGGCCAAGGAGCGCTGGCTGCGTGACATGGCCGGCAACCACGGCACGCTCCACACCGGCCACTGGCTGGTGCGGCCAGCCACCGGGGCCGAGCTCGGCGAGGTCGCGAGCACGGTCGTGTGGCACGCCTCCCCGTCCGAGTACGAGATCGACGCGTACATCGCCACGGGCGAGCCGCTCCAGGTCGCGGGCGCCTTCACGCTCGATGGGCTCGGCGGGCCGTTCGTCGAGCGGATCGACGGCGACCCGTCGAATGTGATCGGCCTGTCTCTCCCCCTGCTCCGCCGCCTCCTCGCGCGACTGGGCATCACCTGGACCGACCTGTGGTCTTCGCCATAGTCCCGGGAAGCCCATGGGCCGCCCCGAGTCGATACTCTGCTTTGTGGGCCACATGTGCATCTCGGCCCGCCACCATAGAGAGGGTCCTCACGACGTGCATACCGTCCTGATCGCCAACCGCGGCGAGATCGCCATCCGGGTCATCCGGGCCTGCAAGGACGCCGGGCTCCAGTCCGTGGCCGTCTACGCCGACC
>JAPLBU010000055.1 GCA_026392575.1 Actinomycetota bacterium
GCCGGGGCCGCCTTCTTGGCCGCAGGAGTGGCCGCCGACTTCGCTGCCGGGGCCGCCTTCTTCGGGGTGGCAGCCGCCTTCGCGGGTGCCGCCTTCCGGGCGACGGGTGCGCTTTCGGTGGTTGCCTGCTTGCTGCTTGCTCGTGTTGTCATGCGTTGATCGCCTCTCCGAGCGACTCTGGGACAAAGGACGGGATCTCGCGTTCAGCCGACTCCGGCGGCTCGTCGTTCCGCCTCTGCTCATGGAACGCAAGGATCTGCAGTTCCACCGCGAGGTCGACCTTGCGCACCTCGACACCCTCGGGGACCGAGAGCACGGCAGGGGCGAAGTTGAGGATGCTCCGTACGCCCGCAGCGACCAGCCGGTCGCATACGTCCTGGGCAGCGTCAGCCGGCGTTGCGATCACGCCGATGTGCGCGCCACCGTCGGCGACGACTGCCTCGAGCTCGTGCATCGGACGCACAACGATCGGCGAATCGGCGCTGCCAAGTGTGCGACCAACGACGTCGGGGTGCGAGTCGAGCAGGCCTACGACCGCGAAGCCGCGCGACGCGAAGCCTCGGTAGGCCACCAGTGCGTGGCCGAGGTTTCCGGCGCCGACGATGACAACGCCCCATGGCTGGGACAGACCGAGTTCACGGGAGATCTGGTAGGCGAGGAAGCGAACGTCATAGCCCACACCGCGGGTGCCGTACGAGCCGAGGTGCGACAGGTCCTTGCGCAGCTTCGCGGAGGAGACCCCGCACGCCGCGGCGAGCTCCTCCGATGAGACTGTCGTGACGCCGCTCTCCGCCAGCTGCCCGAGAACCCGGTGGTACACAGGCAGTCGCGCGATGGTCGCGTCCGGGATCTCCCGGGCGCCATCACGGCCTCGATTCGACCCGCCGACAGCCGCCGAGGCAGCCGTCCGGACCGAGCGTGCAGCAGACACGATTCTCCAGGGGAAGGGTCGATCCTTGGGGCCGAACAACGGGTCGCGCCGATGTTCGATGGCCCTAGATTAGGCATGCGCGCACGAAGTCACAAAGTTGACCGGACGTTTGCGTCCGATTATCGGTTCGCAGGGGCGGCCAGGGCCGCCCGGAGGCGGGCGGGGTCCACCTTCCAGAAGTCATGGGGCTGCCCGTCGACGAGCACGACCGGGATCCGCTCCCAGTATTCGTCGTAGAGCACCGGATCGTCCTCGATGGACAGTTCCTGCCACCCATCGCCTGTCTCGGCGCACACGGCCACGATGACCGCGCGCGCGTCGTCACACAGGTGGCAGTCCCCCTTGCCAATCAGGGTGACCCGTCCCCCGCCGACCGCCATCACGACCCGTACCCGGTGTCGCCGTATACATCCCGCAGCCGGCCCTTGGCGACCTTCCCCGTGGCCGAGTGCGGCAGTTCATCCACGACCCGGATGACGGTTGGGCACTTGAAGCGGGCGAGCCGCACGGCGCAGTGGTCGGCGATCTCCTCCGCCGACAGGGCCGCACCGCGACGCGCAACCACCAACGCCGTGACCGCCTCACCCGTGGTGTCGTCGGGAACGCCAAGCACCGCGACCTCCGCCACCGCGTCGAGGTCGTCGATCACCAGCTCGATCTCACGCGGGTACACATTGAAGCCATTGACCAGGATCACCTCGCGGCGGCGATCGACGACGTGCAGGTCGCCATCGTCATCCGCGTAGGCAACGTCACCGGAGTGGAACCAGCCATCGGCATCGGGGCCCCCGGCGGCGTCGGGCCAGTACCCGCGGAAGACCGACGGTCCGCGCACCCACACCTCACCCGGGTCGCCCTCGTCGACATCCGAACCGGACTCGTCCACCAGCCGCACATCGAGTCCGGGCAGCGGCCGCCCAACGGAGCCCGGCTTCGGCACTCCCGACACCAGGGTTGTCGCCACAACCGGCGCCGTCTCGGTCATCCCGTAGCCCTCGAAGATCTCGAGCCCCGTCAATTCGGCGAACGCTGCGAACACCCGCACCGGCAGTGGTGCACCGCCGCTCGACAGCATGCGCACCGTGGCCATGCCCTCGCGAACACCCGGCGTCGCACACCATGCCTGGTACATCGCGGGCGCACCGGCAACGGTCGTGACTCGATGCTGCGCGATGAGCTGCAGCGACTCCACCGGATCGAAGCGGTCGCTGACCACGCACGTGGCACCAGCAGCGACGGCCAGTCCAAGGCCCGTGTTCAACCCGTAGACGTGGAACATCGGGAGCACGATCAGGACGACGTCGTCGTCGATCACGGCCGGTGGATCACGGAGGTCGAGGAGCATCTCGATATTCGCGCGCAGGGCACCGTGGGTGAGCATCGCGCCCTTGGGTCGCCCGCTCGTACCGGCGGTGAAGAGCAGCAACGCCAGTGCATCTGGCGACTGCGCCACCTCAGCGAGCACCACCTCAGCCCCGGTCCGCAGGATGTCGGCCCACGCGGGTCCGTCGATGCTCACGACTTCGCAGCCCGGAAGCGCGGCCGCCGACTCCTCGCCGACCCGCGCGGTGGCCGGCTGCACAATCAGCATGCGCGCCCCGGCGTCGGCCAGCATGACGGCGACCTCTGCGCTCGTGTAGGCAGGATTGAGCGGCACGATGACCAGCCCCGCGCGCGCAGCACCGAAGTACGAGGTGACGAACTCATAGCAGTTGCCGAGCAGCAGCGCCACACGATCACCCGCATGGAGTCCGCGCTGAACAAGACCCGCAGCGAACGCATCAACGGCCCGGTCGACTTCGACCCAGGTGTACCGCGCATCCCCCGTGATCAGACAGGTCGCATCAGGGTGACGCTGCGCCGATGCGCGCAGGAACCCGGCGATATTCGCGTTCACGCTCACCCCTCCTCCGTTCGTTCCTGAGTCTGGCACAACTGACCGCGCGGCTGGGTACTCTCGCCCTGTGAACGAGTCCCTTGAGACCGGCGCTCCCGCGGCCCCCGCCCGCCATGACGTCCTGTCGCGCTACCGGCAGGCCGGCGAGGCTTCGGCAGCCGCCGCGGGCCCAGGCCATGCGCAGAACCCGACCCTGGATCCGACCGGCGCCGCCTTCTTTGATGTCGACAACACCATCATGCGCGGGGCGAGTATCTTCCACTTCGCGGTCGGGCTCGCACGTCGCAACTACTTCAGCGGTCGCGAGATCGTCGGTTTCGGCGTCAAGCAGGTGAAGTTCCTCGTCAGCGGGGAGGACCTCGAGGACATGGCCTCAGCGACCGAGGCGGCACTGTCCTTCGTCGAGGGCCGTCGCGTCGACGAGCTCGCACGCCTCGGCGAGGAGATCTTCGACGACAGCATGGTCGACAAGCTGATACCCGGCACGCTCGCCATCGCCCAGGGTCACCTGGATGCCGGGCAGCAGGTATGGCTGGTCACTGCGACCCCGATAGAGCTCGCATCGGTCATCGCCCGGCGCCTCGGCCTCACCGGTGCGCTCGGCACCGTCTCGGAGATCCGCGGCGGCGTGTACACGGGCCACCTCGATGGTCCGCCGCTGCACGGTCTGGCGAAGGCAGAGGCCATCCGGGCACTTGCCGCCCGCGAAGGCCTCGACCTGGCCCGCTGCTCGGCTTACTCGGACTCGTCGAACGACATCCCGATGCTGTCCCTGGTCGGCAACCCCGTCGCGGTCAATCCCGACTCGACCCTGCGGGCACATGCACGCGACAACGACTGGAAGATCCGCGACTTTCGCCGACGCGAACAGTTCAAGCGCGTGGCACTGCCCGCGATCTCGGGCGCCGGTGGCATCGCCATCGGCATTGCCATCGGCTACGCGACGGCGCGCTCTCGACGCCCGTCATAGCTGGTACGCGGCTGTCAGCCGAACGCTGAGGGTCGCTTCACGAGGAGCCGGTACAGCGACTGCTGGATCTGCTCGCGCACCTGGTCGGTGAGGTTGAAGACGATCATGGGGTCGTCGGCGGCCCCCTCCGGGAAGTGGTCAGTGCGGATCGGCTCGCCGAAGTGGATCAGCCACTTGCTGGGCAGCGGGATCAGCCCGAGCGGCCCGAACCAGGGGAAGGTCGGCGTGATCGGGAAGTACGGCAGGCCGAAGATGCGCGCGATCGTCTTGGCGTTCCCGATCATCGGGTAGATCTCCTCGGCCCCCACGATCGCCGTAGGGATGATCGGCGCACCCGTGCGCAGGGCCGCCGAGACGAAACCACCGCGGCCGAAGCGCTGCAGCTTGTAGCGCTGGCCGAACGGCTTGCCGACGCCCTTGAAGCCCTCGGGCCACACGCCGACGATCTCACCGGCCGCGAGGAGACGCTCCGCGTCGGGGTGGCAGGCGAGCGTGTGCCCTGCCTTGCGGGCCACCTCGCCCATGAACGGGGTCTGGAAGACAAGGTTGGCACCGAGCATTCGCAGATGCCGGTGCGCGGGATGCTCGTCGTGCAGCGCGACCTGTGCCATCACCGAGTCCAGCGCGATCACGCCGGAGTGGTTGGCGACCACAAGTGCACCGGACTCGGACGGGACATTCTCCAGACCGGTCGTCTCGACGCGGAACCAGGAGCGATACAGCGGGCGGACGAGCGTGAGCAGAACGCGGTCGGTCAGTTCCGGGTCGAAGCCGAAGTCGTCGACCGAGTAGTCGCCCGAGAGTCGGCGACGGGCGAACTCGAGCCAGCCCTCGCCGTCGAGCGGGATCTCGGCATCGGTGATGACCTCATGCGGCTCCGACGCGACCGGCACCGGCACATCCGGCGCGTCGGTCGCTCGCCGGGCCCGAACGGCCGGGACCGCTGGGCTGGCCGAAGCGGCCGGAACGTTCGGGTTGGCGGGCTGCGGACCGGTGTTGCCGACAAGGCGAGCCGCCTTGGACGGACCCAGCGCGCCACCGGCC
>JAPLBU010000296.1 GCA_026392575.1 Actinomycetota bacterium
CTTGCCCACCAGGCCTTCGCGTTCGGCGCGGGCGGTCACGGTGTCGCCGCCGTCCTATCTGCTGACGACGTCATCCGCCTGCTGGCGGCGACTGTCGCTGATGTCACCGACCCCGAGCCTGAGGGCTAACTCGGCACCGGCGAAAGGCCCTCGTCGATCCACCTGACCACGAGGTCCCGCACCTGCTGACCTGCCGGCTGGTCGGGGTCATCGCCACACGCCCATCGGTAGATCGCCTGGCTTGGACCCTCGATGTCACCGTGCCCACTGCCGGGGACGATCACGATCTCCGCGGCACGGTCCTGTGCCTCGAGCCACGCGGCGAGCGCACCCTGGCGGTTGCAGCGGCTCGGCGGTGCGCACACGGCACGCACCGGCACCGCCGAGAGTCGCTCCCAGGATCGTTGGATGAGGTGAGTCGGACTCTCGACACCGTCGATACAGACGAGTGACGTCACATCAACGCCACGTGCCACCAGCTCGGCAGCGATCCACGCGCCAGCCGATGCGCCAGCCGAGTGACCGGCAACAACGACCGGCCCGGGGCCGATCATCGACCGGAGCTGATCGGCAATCCGGGTCAGATGGCCGGCGTTGTTGGTGCTCGTCGGCCACCACAGCGAGCCGAGTGCGGGACGCAGCGTGCGCGCCCCCATGACAACGCATCGAGCAGACAGGTCCTGCAGCGCCGCGGGCGACCGCGTGAAGCCGTGCAGAAGCACCACCGTGCCGCGAACGCGGCCGATCGGCTCGGCCACCTCGATCGTCAGGATCCCGGCCCCACCGCGAAACCGCCACTCGCGTCCTCGTACGAGCGCGGGTCCTCACGCGGTTCCAGATGGGTGTGCACCTGAGCACCATGCACCGCCTGCTGCACGGCCTCCTCCACCTGCTCGAGCAGATCGTGCCCCTGGGTGACGGTCCACTCCCCCGGCACCAGCACATGCATCGAGACGAAGCGCTCACGTCCCGCCTCGCGCGTCTGCACGGCGTGGAACTCGACATCCCCCGCCGGGAATCCCGAACTCACGGTTCGCAGGGCAGCCGTGACACCCTCGACCTCCGCGGGCGGCATCGCGTGGTCCATCAGTCCGTTCATCGAATGACGCACAAGGCCGAACCCGGTCCAGAGGATGTTGATAGCGACCGCGATCGCGACGAGCGAGTCAAGGGGCAGCCAGCCGGTGAGCGCCACCAGCCCCACGCCGATGACCACTCCTGCCGACGTCCACACATCCGTCAGCAGATGCTTGCCATCGGCCACGAGGGTGATCGAGCGATGCTGGCGCCCCGCCCGCAGCACAAGGAAGCCGACAGCGCCATTGATCACCGTCGCCACCAGCGTGATCGCCAGGCCGACACCCAGTTCCTCTAGCGGCTGAGGGTTGAACAGTCGCTGCACGGCCGACGCGACAATGAGTAGCGACGCAACGAGGATCATCAGGCCTTCGGCGCCTGCGGAGAAGTACTCGACCTTGCCGTGCCCGTACTGATGAGTCTCGTCCGCCGGACGGGCAGCAATGCTGATGGCGATGAGCGCCAGTACAGCGGCGACGAGGTTGACGACGGACTCCAGCGCGTCGGACAGCAGGCCCACTGAGCCGGTGAGCAGGTAGGCGGCCGACTTGAGCGCGATGGTCACGACCGCGGCAGCGATGGACAGCCACGCCCACTTCGCCAGCGAGGGAACCGTCTGGACCATCACGGAGCGAGTCTGTCTGCCGCCGCCACATCGGAGCGGAGGTCATCACGCAATCGGAGGTCGCGGCTCGGGTCGATGCCACAGCAGCGCACGCGTGCCCTTCCGCGAAGGGTCTGGACCACGAGGATGACGGGCACGATGATCGCTAACGCCCCCAGCACGTACGGCATACCCCGATCGTATGCCCCCGCATGCGAGGCTGTGCCCGTGACCGACCCGCACCCCGCCACCGGCGACCTCGCCCGGCTTGGCATCGGCGGCCTTCTGGCCGAGCAGGTCGCGGGCACGCGTTCGTGCCATGGGACGGTAGCTGCACTGCTCGACCGCATCGCAGCCGTCGATGCGGCAGACACCGAGATCGCGCTGCGCTCCGTGCTGCAGACTGCCCCGGATGCGCTTGCCAGCGCGGCGGGTCGCGACGCCGAACGCGCATCGGGCGCACCGCTGGGCCCGCTGCATGGCATTCCTGTCCTCGTGAAGGACAACATCGAGGTCATCGGACTGCGGGGCTCGGCCGGTTCACTCGCCCTCGCGAACCGACCCGTCACCGTGGATGCGCCCCTGATCACCCGGCTCCGACAGGCCGGTGCCGTCATCATCGGCGCCACCAGCCTCTCCGAGTGGGCGAACTTCCGCTCACCGAACTCCGTCAGCGGCTGGTCTGCCCTCGGCGGGCTGACCGGCAACCCGTGGGCACTGGACCGAAGCGCTGGCGGTTCGTCGTCCGGATCCGGCGCTGCTGTTGCTGCTGGTCTGGCCCCGATTGCCATCGGAACGGAGACGAACGGCTCGATCACCTGTCCCGCTGCGCTGAACGGTGTCGTCGGCCTCAAGCCCACGGTCGGATCC
>JAPLBU010000001.1 GCA_026392575.1 Actinomycetota bacterium
GTGATGATGATCGCCAGGACCGCCACGGGAACGAGGATTGCGACCGACCGCAGCCCCGAAGCATCAAGCCGCCGCATGACATCCGGGAGCTCAAGTCCGACGAGGACGAAGGCGATGGCCTGCAGCACGAAGGTGATGTGACGCCACACGATGGCGCTCTGCACCCGGCCCGTATGGCCCGGATCCGAATGCTGCTCGTGTGCGATGACCAGGCCGGCAGCGACAACCGCGAGGATCCCCGACCCGTGCAACTCCTCCGCCAGTGCATAGAGCAGGAAGGGCGCGACGAGGACGAGCGAGTTGGCCGCGACGAGGTCGTTGCTGCGTCGAAGCACCTTGGCGAGGATCCAGCCGCCAAAGCCGCCGACGGCGACTCCGACGATAACCGCCACCGCGAAGACACCGGTCACCTGGAGGAGGGTCACCGATCCCGCAGCGGCAGCAACGAGGGCGACCTTCAGCGCCGTCAGGCCGGTGCCGTCGTTGACGAGGCTTTCGCCCTCGAGGATGGACACGAGCCGTCGCGGCAGTCCGGCGCGCCGGGCGACCGCACTGACGGCCACTGCGTCCGTCGGCGCGAGCACCGCGCCCAACGCCATCGCCATTGCCACGGGCATGGCGACGAGCACGGCACCCAGGGCACCGATCACGAACGTGGTTGCGACGACCAGGCCGATCGCCAAAGCCAGTACCGGCCTGCTCACGCGGCGAAGGTCGAGGTAGGACGAACTGAGCGCCTCGCCGAAGACAAGTGGGGAGAGGATCGCGACCAGGATGATCTCGGGGTCCGGCGGTGCGCTTGGTCCGATCGGCAGCCAGCCGACGAATGCACCGACGGCGATGAGCGGGATGGCCATGCCCCAGCCGCGGCGGCGCACGACCTGGAATGACCTCTTGGCGAGGCCATAGAAGTAGCCGTCGATCGTTGTCTTCGGCGGCACGCCGGTATCGGTTGCGGCGCCGAGGGTTACGAACAGTGGCACGTAGTGCTCGACGCTGGGATGCGCGTACGGCATGCCGGGGGCCGCCGTGCGGAATGCGGCCAGCGCGTCCACATCGCCCGCATCGAGGGCCCGCTTCGCCCACATGTCGAAGTCGACGCTCCAGCCCGGGGGCTTCGCCTCGGGGCGCCAGTCGCGCAGGTAGGGCAGTCCGTGGGTGAGGAACCCCGAGCCGATGACGAGGACGCCATGCTCGCGAAGCGGCCGCAGACGACGCCCGAGTTCGAGCAGCCGCTCAGGATCGGACGTGGGCAGCGACAGCTGCAGCACGGGGATATCCGCATCGGGGTACATCACCCGCAGCGGAACCCAGGCACCGTGGTCGAGACCCCGCGAGGCGTGCTGGTGCACAGGCTCGCCATCCGGCAGGACGGAAACCACGAGGGCGGCGAGGTCCGAGGCGTCAGGAGTGGGGTAATTCATCGAGTAGAACTTCTGGTCGAAGCCGCCGAAGTCGTAGATCAACGGGGTGGCGGCAGCCGTCGCCGACAGGCTGATCGGGGCCGACTCCCAGTGCGCGGAGACGATGAGGATCGCCCGCGGCCGCGGCAGCCGGCCGGCCCAGCCGGAGAGCTGCTCCATCCACAACGGATCGTCGAGCAGGGGCGGTGCCCCATGGCCGAGGAACAGGGCGGGCAGGGGTCCGTCGGCAGGGGTCCAGTCATCCACC
>JAPLBU010000177.1 GCA_026392575.1 Actinomycetota bacterium
AGGATGATGTCGGGGTCCTGGCGCAGCGCGTGCTTGAGGGCGGCCTCGAAGGACATCGTGTCGGTGCCGACCTCGCGCTGGTTGACGAGCGACTGCCGGTGCTGGTGCACGAACTCGATCGGGTCCTCGATGGTGATGATGTGACCCTTGCGCGTGCGGTTGGCCTTGTCGATGATCGCTGCGAGCGTCGTGGACTTTCCCGATCCGGTCGGCCCCGTTACGAGGACGAGTCCGCGCGGCAGGTCGGCGAAGTCGCCCAGGATGGCGGGCATGCGCAGCGCCTCGAGGGGCAGGATCTCCCACGGGATGGCGCGCAGCACGGCTCCGATCGCCCCTTGCTGCTGCATCAGGTTGACGCGGAAGCGAGCCGCACCCGGCAACTGGTAGGCCAGGTCGAGCTCCTTGCTTTCCTCGAACCGCTGCTTCTGCTTGTCGGTCAGGATCGAGTAGACGGCATCCTGCAGTTGATGCGCCGTGAGGGGCCGATACCCCGGCACGGACTCCAGATCGCCGTGGACCCGGATCATCGGTGGCGAGTTCACCGACAGGTGCAGATCCGAGCCGCCCTTCTCAAGCAGGTACAGCAGTACTTCGTCAAGGGAGATCTCCGGTTCGGTCGAGCCGACCGTCGCCCGATCCATCGCGACGATGCCGGCCTCCGAGGCGGTCGGCGGCGCAACGGGGCCAAGTCCGGCATCGCGGCCCTGCAGGTCTGCCGAACCGGGTGGCGGCGTCACGGGGATCGGGGTCGGCTGGCTCAGCGGGATGTAGTGCGGCTGGGAGACCGGGGTGGCCGCCGGCGGGGCAACCGGCAAAGCGGTCGGAAGGGCGAAGTCATTCTCAGGGCTCAGCGGTAGGGAGAAGCCTCCCTGATCAGGCGATGACACGGAGCACCTCCGGGATCGTGGTCAGGCCCTCGGCCACCTTCAGCCAGCCGTCCTGACGCAGCGTGCGCATGCCCTGCTCGATGGCCTCGCGACGAACATCCTCGGACGAGGCGTTTCGCACAGCCAGCTTGCCGATCCCCTCGGTCATCGGCATGACCTCGTGCATCGCCAGTCGGCCACGGTAACCCGTGCCCGCGCAGCTGGTGCAGCCGACCGGGTCGAAGAACACGGGCTCGACACCGGGTGGCGTCTCAAACTGCACCGCCGCGAGTTCGGCCGACGTCTTGACGGTCGGCCTCTTGCACTTGACGCAGAGTCGCCGAGCGAGGCGCTGGCCCGTCGCACACTCCAGGGCCGACGCGACGAGGAAGGGCTCGATATCCATCTCCGTGAGGCGCGTGATCACGCTCGGGGCATCATTGGTGTGCAGGGTCGTCAGCACGAGGTGGCCGGTCAGCGCGGACTCGATGGCAATCTGAGCCGTCTCGTGGTCGCGGATCTCGCCGATCAGGATGATGTCGGGGTCGGCCCGCAGGATCGAACGCAGCGCGGCTGCGAACGTCAGTCCGGCCTTCGCGTTCGTCTGGATCTGGTTGATCCCCACGATGCGGTACTCCACCGGGTCCTCAACGGTGACGATGTTGACCTCCGGGCGCGAGACCGAATTGAGCGTCGCGTACAGCGAGGTCGACTTGCCGGAGCCGGTCGGGCCGCTGACGATGAGCATTCCGTAGGGGCGCTCGTAGGCGGAGCGCCACTTCACCAGGTTCTCGGGTGAGAAGCCCAGATCGGGCAACGCCATGGTGGCAGCGGTGTTGTCAAGGATCCGCATGACGATCTTCTCGCCCCATACGGTCGGCAGGCAGCTCACGCGCAGGTCGATCTTCTTGCCGCGCGACACGACAGTGAGCCGGCCATCCTGCGGGATGCGCCGCTCGGCGATGTCCATGTCGCTCATGATCTTCAGGCGCGAGATGACCGCCGACTGGATCTCCTTGGGCGCCGGTGCCCTCTCCTTCAGCACGCCGTCGATGCGGAAGCGAATGCGGATGTTGTTCTCGCTCGGCTCGACGTGGATATCCGATGCGCTGTCGGAGATCGCCTGGTTGAGGAGCAGGTTCACATAGCGGACGAGCGGTGCGTCGGTGGTGGATGCCACCGGCGCCAGGATGTCGATCGCCGCTTCGTCCTCGAGCATGTCGCGAACCAGTTCGCCCAGCTCGGCCTCGGCGCGGTAGAGCAGGTTGAGTCGGGCCTGGATCTCAGCCTTCATTGCGCACGCGAAGCGCACGGGGTGGCGTGTTATGGCCTGGAGGTCGTCGCGAACCTGCCAGTTCATCGCCGTCTGCGAGTCCGAGACGACGATGAGCACGTCGCGGTCGAACCCGACCGGCACGACGGCGTACTTGCGGGCCTGATCGCCACTCAGCAGGGCGATCGCCTTGGGGTCGACGGTCACGTCCATGATCTCGACGAACTCGAGTCCCGCCGCCTGCACGGTGCACCGCACGACGTCCTTCTTCGACACCGCCCCCTGCTGCACGAGGACATTGAGCACCGGTTCGCCGACGGTGCTCGCGGTGACAACAGCGGCCGCCAGCTGGTCGCCAGTGATCAGGCCCTCGCTCACGAGGACGTCAGCAACTGATGCCGTCATCGCCCGTCCTTTCGCACGGTGGGGGTTGCCACCTTCGCAGGATAGGCGGGTTCCAGCAGCGAATCGACCAAGGTGAGGTCTGCGGCGTATCGCGCGATCAACTCCTCGGTCAGCGCATCCACCCGCGCATCAAGGGCGGCGAGAGAATCTGCCGCCGAGGGTACGCCCTGCTTCGCACGCAGATGGGCCAGTTCGGCATTGCGCCGTGCATCGGCGCGACGAGCCCGCAGTTCGTCCATCCCCAGAGTCGGCAGGGGCGCGGCCTTCCGATTGGCAGCCATCGTCGCTGCTATGCCTGTTCCCGGAAGCCGGCGCGACGCAGCGCGACGTGCAGGTCGGCGGATCGCGTGACGACCTTCTCAGCCTCGTCAACCGTGATGTCACCAGACATCACGAGCCGCACGGCATCCTGCTCGAAGGTTCGCATGCCGTAGAAGGCACCGTCGGCAACGATGTCCTGCAGCATTCCGGTCTTCTCGACATCGGCGATCGCCTCGCGAGTTCGTGGGGTCGCGACCGCGACCTCAAGGACCATCTTCCGGCCGACCCCGTCCGCCGCACCGACGAGGTGCTGGCACAGCACCCCCTGCAGCGACTCGGACACGGACGCGCGTGCCTGCCGCTGCTCGTCGACGGGGAAGATGTCGATGACCCGGTTGACGGCATCGACGACCGTCCGTGCGTGCAGGCTGGCCAGCACGAGGTGACCCGTCTCCGCCGCCTGCAGCGCGGTCCGCATGGTCTCCGGGTCGCGGATCTCGCCGATCAGGATGACATCGGGGTCCTGTCGCATGCCCGAACGCAGGGCACGCGGGAACTCGAGGGTGTCGGTGTGCAGTTCCCGCTGACTGATGGTGGCCATCTTGTCCCGGTGCAGGAACTCGATGGGGTCCTCAATGGTGAGGATGTGGCAGCGCCGTTCAGCGTTGATGACGTCGATCATCGCCGCGAGGGACGTGG
>JAPLBU010000036.1 GCA_026392575.1 Actinomycetota bacterium
CCTCGTCGCGAAGCGCGGTGAAGAGGCCCTCAAACATTCCGGCCTCGCTGATGCGCATTTCCCACTGCGGTTCTCCTTCGGCCCCGTCAGGTCGCGAACGGGCGGTTCATCTGGGGTACGTCGTTCACGCTAGCGATCACGCACGCACCATCGGCGTGGACGCTGGCGGGTTCCTCTTGCGTTCAGTCGAACGCCGGCCCGTCGTCGTACGACATCTCAGGCGGCGACTCCCACGGCGACTGCGTCGCGCGATCGCGACGCCAGTAGATCACGGTCGCTGTGAGCCCGACGAGGACCACCAGCAGCCACGGCAGGGCGATGACCTCGAGTACGCGTGCATTGCGAAGGCGGCCGAGGGCGAGGGGCGGCGGAAGAAGGGAGATCGCGACGATTCCGACCAGTGACCACCCCCATAACTGTGACAACACCCCTGTGCTGGGCGTGGACGACAGGAGTCCGTCGCGCCACCGCCCGTCGCGAGGTCGAACCAACGCGGTGATATCTGAGGGTCCAAGGATGAGCGCACCCAGAATGAGTGCAATGAACAGGTAATAGATGAAGCTCACCCCCGGCACCACGATTGGCATGATGAGGGCGATTGGCAGGACGATGGCCCGAGGGGCACGGTGTCCTGCTGCTGCGAGGATTGCCACCGCGATCACGAGGAGCACGAGGCCGGGGAGCGACGGAACTGTATGGACTGCGCTCCTGATGGCGGCGCCAACATCCCGGAGCCCGGGGACCGACGCCAGCATGTCGGCAAGCATTGTGGTCGCACGCGATGCGGAGAGGTTGACAGGGCTCGCGACGCCAGGGTCTTGGTACCCGGTGTACGCGGCGATCTCCGAGACCCATCCCCTGGTGTTCGAGACAAGTCCTCCGGGCCAGAGGGTAAGACCCAGCGCGGTGACGGCGACGAACGCGCCAATCGCGGAGAGCATCGACTTGATCCTCCGAAGTGCGACGAATGCAATCAGCAGGAGCAGAAACTGCGGGCGCACCAGCGCCGCCATCACGACTGCCGTCGGTGCCACCCAGGTCGGCTCGCGATCGAAGAAGAGCGCGAATACCAAGATGAACGGAATTGCGAAGGCCGCGCTGTTGCCGCGATCCAGTGACGACCAGAACGGAGCAGCCACGACGCCCAAGAAAATGAAAGGGACGAGCTTCCACGGGGGGCCGCGCGCACCGACTGATGCGAGAAGCGCGGGCAGCAAGAGGCACCCGGCAAGTACCAGTAAGTACACGACGAGCGTGCCACGCATGCCGAGCCAACTATTGACAAACAGCGCCGAGACCACATGGGGCACCATGCCCGTGGGGCTGTACGCAGCGACATATGTCGCGCGGCCCGGCCCGCGGTGTCTGAGCGCCACGTAGTCAATGTGGTTCAGGCCAAATGCCTCGCTGGCCATCAGCTGAAGCACCTGAAAATCACCAAAGCAGTGACGCCCAAACCCGACTTCCGCGGGAGTACACCAGCCGTCGTCAAAACGGAAGCTGATGGCTGTCGTCAGCGCCCCGTCGTATCGGCTCATTTGAAGCCAGGCAGAGGGCACTGCGATGCAGGCAAGCACCACAAGAGTGATCAACAGGCGTCGGGGCCACGCGGCAGCCGCACGAAACACCCTCAGTCCCCCATGACGAATCGTGCGGATGAGTCGGTGGGCGGCCACGGATTCAATACCCGCTGAGATTCAATCCAGGGGAGAGGCAACGGTCGATGCGACCTGCCTCCTACCGAAATCCGGACGCTCCCGACGATCACGGAATGGTCACACACTGGGTCTAGCTCCGGCCATCGTGCATCGCTGCACGCCGGGCACGGATGCTCATGTGCCTGCGGGCGATATCGAGGTCGGCC